>JBEQUF010000114.1:0-4516 GCA_040349295.1 Actinomycetota bacterium
CTGACCGGCAGGACGGTGAACCAGCCGCCGCCGCAGTCGAGCCACGTCACCTCGTGCCCGAGCTCCAGCAGCCGCCGGACCCGGCGCCGCGACATGCCCGTCGTCTTCGCCACCGCATCGGCGGTCGCCGCGCCGTCCCGCGAGACGAGCGACTTCGCGACCTGGGCCACCACCGGCTCCAGCACGACGTCCGTCCCGCGCAGCACCGCCCGCGGCCGCGCGACCACGTCGACCGCGATGCCGGCGAGCCGTGCCGCCGAGAGGATCCCCTCCGGGTCGAACGGCCGCTCGCTGATCCCGCGCTCGGCGAGCGCGGCCGCGGCCTCGTCGCGCGACGCCGGCGCAACCTCGCCGACGACGCCGACCGCCGCCTTCGTCAGCGGCAGCGACGGCTGCATCGCCGGCACGGCCTTCTCGACGCGCTCTTCCAGCTGCCGCACGCGCTCACGCGTGTAGCCGACCGTCTCGGCCGCCACCGCCAGCGTGGCAGGTGCGCCGCCGTCCCAGCCGAGCCGCCGCGCGACCGCTTCGCGCTGACGCGACCCCAATCCGACCGCCCGCAGCAGTCCGCCCAGCTCTTCTTCCAAAGTCATCACGCCACCCGTCCTTTCGTGTCGATGCCTACGAAGGTCGGCGACGTCGCCCCGTTCGCGGACGTCGACATCCGCGAACTGGCGTAACCGTACCACGTGGTACCGTGACGAAGTCGATGCGATGTGGCATCGACTGCGAGGCACCGGCGCCTCTCGTCCCTTGAACGAGGAGGCCGATGGATGTTGCGGGTGCTGATCGCGGAAGACGAGACCATCATCAGGATGGATCTGCGCCAGCTGTTGGAGAAGAACGGCATGACCGTGTGCGCAGAGGCGCGGAACGGACTCGAGGCGGTCGCGCTCGCGCGTGAGTGCGAGCCCGACGTCGCGGTCATGGACCTCCGCATGCCGGAGCTCGACGGCATCGAGGCCGCACGGCGGATGTATGCCGAGCGCCCGCTGCCGATCGTGATGCTGACGGCGTTCGCCGACCGCTCGAACGTCGAGAACGCGATCGAGGCGGGTGTCTTCTCGTACCTCGTCAAGCCGTTCCGCGAGAGCGACGTCGTGCCGGCGATCCACGCGGCCGTCGCGCGGCACCGGGAGCTGCTCGACGCGCGGCGCACCGTCGGCCGCCAGCCGCTCGGCGCCGTCGTCGTCTCGGTGCCGTCGTCGAACGGCGGAGTGTGGCCGGTGTCGCTCGAGCGGCGCGACGACGGCTCGCTCGACGTGAAGGGCATCGACGCGCTGTGAGAGTGCTCATCGCCGAGGACGAGACGCTGATCCGGCTCGACCTCCGGCAGCTGCTCGAGCGGGCGGGCTTCGACGTGTGCGCCGAGGCGAGGACGGGTGCCGAGGCCGTCGAGCTCGCTCGCAGCGAGCAGCCGGATGTCGCGCTGCTCGACGTGAAGATGCCGGAGCTCGACGGGATCGAAGCCGCCCGCCGGATCCTCGAGCACACGCCGCTGCCGATCGTGATCGTCAGCGCGTACACCGAGCGGACGCTCGTGTCGCGCGCCGCGGAGGCGGGCGCCTTCGGCTACCTCGCGAAGCCGTTCCGCGAGGACGACCTGCTGCCCGCGATCGCGACGGCCCGCGCGCGGTTCGACGAGCTCGCCGAGACGCGCGCAGAGGTGGAGTCGCTGACCGAGGCGCTCGCGGCCCGGAAGGCGATCGAGCGGGCGAAGGGGATCCTCATGGAGCGTGAAGGGCTCAGCGAGGACGACGCGTTCAAACGGCTCCGGCGCGCGAGCCAGGTGTCCGGCCGCCCGATGCGCGTGATCGCCGAAGCTCTGATCGAGACGCTGACCTAGGCGGCCGCGCGCTCGGCGATGATCTCGGCGCCGCGAAGCGGGGTCGAGCGGGCGCGGACGGCGCGCTTGCCGAGCGCCTCCCACAGCGCCGGCGCGTTCGAGACACCGCCCCCGACCGCGACGAAGAGCGGGTCGACGACGGCGACGAGCGCCTCGATCGCGACGTTCAGCGCCTTCGCCGCCTCGGAGTAGTTCCCGTGCTTCGCGATCGCGGGGCCGGAGGCGAGCGTCTCGACGCACCCCTGCTTGCCGCAGGCGCAGACCGCGCCGTCCGGTTCGACGACGAAATGGCCGATCTCGCCCGCGAGGCGATGCGAGCCCTCGAGGATCTCGCCGTTGAAGACGATCCCCGCACCGATGCCGGTGTCGATCGTGATGTACGCGACCGGCTCCCCCGGGCGCCCGGCGGCGTCCCACTCCGCGAGCGCACCGGCGTTGGCGTCGTTCTCGACGACGACCGGAGCCCGGAAGCGCTCGCGCAGGAGCTCGTGGAGGCCGATGTCGTCCCACCCCGGCGTGTGATGCGAGTGCACGTGGTCGTCCTCGACCGGCCCGCTGAAGCTGACGCCGACATCCTCGATCTCCCCTTCTACAACCTCGTCGGCGAGCGCGAGCAGGGCGTCGAGCGACTCCTGGCCGGTCGCACGGACGAGTGTCCGCTGCGTCCGCGCCCCGGCGCTGGCGGCCAGCCTCGTCCCGCCGATGTCGAGTGCGAGGACCGTCACTGCCCGAAGGATGGCAAACCGCGCCGCGGGATCACTCGACGACGAGCGTGATCACCTCGCGCGGCCGGTACGGCACGACGAGGACGCCGTCCTCGACCGCAACGGCCTCGCCCGGCTCCTCGAGGAGATTCGCCCGTCGTGCCGAGGTGAACGGCGTGTCGAGCGCGATCCGCGACTCGCCCCGGCCGCCGTACGGCTCGTACAGCCGGAGCACGATCGCCTCCGAGTCCTCCGCCCGTTTGATCGTGTCGAGCACGAGATCGCCGTCGACGGTCGCGAACGACCGGTCGAGCAGCCCGTCGTCCCCGACCCACCGCAACGGCGCGTTGAAGAGCGTCGCCTCGCGCAGGACGCCGCCGTCGCGCCAGCCGCCGGTGTGGGGGAGGAGTGCGTACGCGAACGCGTGCGTGCCCATGTCGGCTTCGGGGTCGGGCGACTTCGGCGAGCGCAGGAGGGTCAGGCGCAGGTCGCCGCCGTAGCAGGAGTACCCGTACTTGGACTCGCTCAGCAACGCGGCGCCGAAGCCGTGCTCCGAGAGGTCGGCGAAGCGGTGTCCGGGCACCTCGTAGCGCGCACGGTCGAACGACGACGTGTAGTGGGTCGGCCGCTCGGCGTAGCCGAACGGCATCTCGTACGTCGCGTTCGACGCGCGGACGGCGAGCGGGAAGCAGACCTTCAGTAGCGTGTGCTCCTCGTGCCACTCGACTGTCGTGTGGAACTCGAGCCGCGGCGAGCCGGCGTCGAGGCGCACGACCTGCCGGATGCGCGAGCGCTCGCCGAGCTGCCGGTCGAATGCGACCTCGCAGCGGAGCAGCGTCTCGGTGACGATCTCCCAGCGCTCCGCCGGCGGCGCGTCGCGATGTGCCGTGACCGTGTACGGGTCGATGTCCCACGCGTCGAAGTCGACCGGACGGTCGTCGGAGAGCTCGAAGCGGTTGCCGGGCGCACGCAGCACCTCGCGGTCCGACGCCTTGTGGTGCACCGACTGCACCGTCCCGTCCTCGCCGAGCGTGACGCGCAGGTGGACGTTCTCGAGCGTGAGACCGTCGATTGCGACGTTGCCGCGCTCGCTCACCTGCTTCGCGGCGGCGAACGGCTCGGCCGCCCACATCTGTCCGTCCACGACGTCCCGGCGCGGGAAGCAGGTCGTGTTCACGGGTGTCCGGCCCGCGCCGACGAGCGCGCCGATCCCGCGCTCGAGCTCCGCGAAATCCCGGCGCGCGTCGTCGTAGACGAGCGTGATCGAGGAGCCGGGGAGGATGTCGTGGAACTGCTGCAGCAGCAGGAGCTTCCAGAGCCGGTCGAGCTCTGCGCGCGGGTAGTCGCCGCGCACGACGCCGAGGAACTCGGCGTCACGGAGGCCGAGCTCGCTCTTCCGGTTGCCGCGCTTCACGAACGCCTGTGTCGTGTAGACGCCGCGGTGGTACTCGAAGTAGAGCTCGCCGGTCAGCACGGGCCGCGTCGCCGGCTCGGCCTCGAGCGCCTCGAACAGCTCGCTCGGCGCAGCCATGCGCGTGCGCGGCAGGCCCTGCAGGTCGCGTGCGCGCACGAGCGTCTCGAGCATCTCGCGCGTCGGGCCGCCGCCTCCGTCGCCCCAACCGAAGACGAGCAGCGAGACGTGGGACTGGTCGAGGTTCTTGTACTCGCGGGCGGTCTTGAGCAGCTCGTCGACGTCCGCGGCGGAGTTGTACGTGTCCGAGGGGGGAAAGTGGACGAGGACCTCGCTGCCGTCGTCGCCCTGCCAGACGAACGTCTGGTCCTCAGGCCGGTTGAAGCGGTTCCACGACAGCTTCTGTGTCAGGAAGCGCGTGATGCCGGCGCCGCGCATCAGCTGCGGCAGCTGGCCCGTGTAGCCGAACGCGTCGGGCGCCCAGAACTCGCGGCAGCGGATCCCGAACTCGCGCTCGAAGAAGCGCTGTCCGTGCAGCAGCTGCCGGACGAGCGA
>JBEQUF010000116.1:0-2926 GCA_040349295.1 Actinomycetota bacterium
CAACCAGGAGTACTACTTCGAGAAGGAGTCGCAGCTCGAGGACCTGCTCGTGCGCGAACGCTTCGGCGATCTCGAGATCACCGACGGCAACGGCAACGCGCTGAAGCTCACCGAGGCGAAGTGGAAGCGCTTCACCGGCGCGCTCACCGAGTTCGAGGGCTGGTTCGCGCGGCTTCGCTCGGACTACGGCCATCACGCCGCGGAGCTCGTCATGCGGCACCGGCTCGTCGAGCACGACGCGGTGACGCCGGCCGATCTCGAGAGGGCGATCGCCGCGATGCCGAGCAACGGCTACACGCTGTCCGTGCTCGAGCGCGACGCGGAAGGGCTGCAGGTGAAGGTCGTCGAGCAGGCGACGTCCGCCGCGCAGTCGATCCGTCTGACCGCGGAGCTGCTCGCGTCGCCGATCTACGCGAACCTGCGCAAGTCGTACGCGAAGCTCGTCGACGTCGCCGGCCAGCCGGAGTTCGCGCTCCGCCTCGGCAAGAAGACGGCGACCGCCGTCACCTTCAGCGAGCTGCGCGCCGAGGCGCTCGACCTCGCGAAGGAGGTCGGCATCCAGCTGTCGCGCTTCAAGGGCCTCGGCGAGATGAACGCCGAGCAGCTCTGGGAGACGACGATGGACCCGTCGAAGCGGCTGATGGTGCGCGTCGACGTCGAGGATGCGCACGCCGCCGACACGCTCTTCTCGATGCTGATGGGCGACCAGGTCGAGCCACGCCGCATCTTCATCGAGGAGAACGCCCGGAACGTGACGGTTCTCGATGTCTGAGGTCGATACCGGCGCACTCGGCGCCGGCCGCATCGAGTCGCGCGAGCTCGAGCAGGAGATGCGCTCGAGCTTCCTCGACTACGCGATGTCGGTCATCGTCTCGCGCGCCCTGCCGGACGTGCGCGACGGTCTGAAGCCGGTGCACCGGCGCGTGCTGTACGGCATGCACGAGGCCGGCCTGCAGCCGAACCGGCCGTACAAGAAGTCGGCCGCGACCGTCGGCGACGTGATGGGCAAGTACCACCCGCACGGCGACTCGGCGATCTACGACACGCTCGTCCGCATGGCGCAGCCGTTCTCGCTGCGCTACCCGCTCGTCGACGGCCAGGGCAACTTCGGCTCGATCGACGACGACCCGCCGGCGGCCATGCGCTACACCGAGGCGCGGCTCGCGCGGATCGCGACCGAGCTGCTGCGCGACATCGACGCCGACACCGTCGACTTCGAGCCGAACTACGACGAGTCGCGCCGGCAGCCGTCGGTGCTGCCGTCGCGCTTCCCGAACCTGCTCGTCAACGGCTCGACCGGCATCGCCGTCGGCATGGCGACGAACATGCCGCCGCACCAGCTCGGCGAGACGATCGACGCGATCGTCGCGATGATCGACAACCCGGCGATCGACGTCGAGGGCCTGATGAAGCACGTGAAGGGGCCCGACTTCCCGACCGGCGGCTTCATCGTCGGCCGTAGCGGCATCCGCGACGCCTATCGCACCGGCCGCGGCCGCGTGATCATGCGCGCGCGCGCCCACATCGAGGAGCTGCGCGGCGGCAAGTCGGCGATCGTCGTCACGGAGCTGCCGTACGGCGTCAAGAAGGGCGGCGACTCCGGCGTCATCTACAAGATCGCGCAGCTCGTGCAGGAGAAGGTCATCACCGAGGTCTCCGACCTCGCCGACCACTCCGACCGCACCGGCATGCGCATCCAGATCGAGCTGAAGCGCGACGCGGTGCCGCAGGTCGCGCTGAACAAGCTGTTCAAGCACACGCCGCTGCAGACGACGTTCGGCTACAACGCCGTGGCCCTCGTCGACGGCGTGCCGAAGACGCTGTCGCTGCTCGAGCTCGTCCGCCACTACCTCGACTTCCAGCGCGAGGTCGTCACGCGCCGCTCGAAGTACGAGCTCCGCAAGGCTGAGGACCGGGCGCACGTCCTCGAGGGCTACCTCATCGCGCTCGACAACATCGACGAGATCGTCGCCCTCATCAGGGCGGCTTCGGACACCGACGAGGCGCGCACGCAGCTGATGTCGCGGTTCTCGCTCAGCGAGATCCAGGCGCAGGCGATCCTCGACCTGCGGCTCGCCCGCCTCACCGGTCTCGCGCGCAAGGAGATCGAGGCGGAGTACAAGGACCTGCAGGAGCGCATCGCGGAGCTGCGCGCGATCCTCGGCGACCCCGCCCGCATCGACGGGCTGATCAAGGACGAGCTGCTCGAGATCCGCCAGATCTACGGCCGCAACGACGACCGCCGGACGGAGATCGTCCAGGGCGAGGACTCGCTCGAGCTCGAGGACCTGATCGCGGAAGAGGACATGGTGATCGCGATCACGCGGAGCGGCTACATCAAGCGGCTACCGGTGACCGCGTACCGCGAGCAGCGGCGCGGCGGCATCGGCGTCATGGGCATGGAGCTCAAGGACGAGGACTACATCGAGCATCTCTTCGTCGCCTCGACACACGACTTCATCCTCTTCTTCACGAACGTCGGCAAGGTCTACCGGCTGAAAGTGCACGAGCTCCCGCTCGGCTCGCGCCAGTCGAAGGGTCGCGCGATCGTCAACCTGCTGCCGTTCCGGCAGGGCGAGCAGGTGCGCGCCGTCGTGCAGACGCGCGACTTCAGCGAGGCGAAGTACCTCGTGTTCGGGACGAAGAACGGCGTCGTCAAGAAGACCGAGCTCGGCGCGTACAACACGCCGCCCAAGGCCGACGGGATCATCGCGATCAAGCTCCGCGAGGACGACGAGCTCGTCGGCGTGCGCCGTTCCTCGGGCGACGACGACGTGCTGATGATCTCGCGCAAGGGCCAGGCCGTGCGCTTCCACGAGGAGGCGACGCGCGCGATGGGCCGCTCCACCGAGGGCGTGCGCGGGATGAAGCTCCGCGAAGGTGACGAGGTGATCGAGATCGCGATCGCGAAGGACGACGAGGACCT
>JBEQUF010000163.1:0-9071 GCA_040349295.1 Actinomycetota bacterium
CGCCGTCACGGTGTTGCAGTTGATCTACCGCAGCGTCCGCGGCGGAGGCGGTCCGGATCGCCGAGCGGCACGACGGTGCGCTCGACCTGCTCGTCACCGATCTCGACCCGGTCCGCCAGCGCGCGTTGCTCGACCTCCTGCGCACCGACCGTCCTGCGCTCGAGGCGGTCGCACCGCGGCGGCCCTATACGCCCGAACGGTTGACGGCCGCGGTGCGTTCTGCGCTGGGCTCCCCGAAACGGGTGAGTTCGGCACACAGATCTGCGTACGGCAAATAGGTCTTTTTGCGGTAGCGGTGCCGGCTTTTCGGGCCGATGCTGTCCGCGGTGGATCTTTCGAGCCCCGGCAAGCCGGTCGAGCTCCTGCTCGAAGAGCTGCGTTCGGCCTACGAGGCGAGCGAGGCCCGCTTCCACGCGGTGATCGAGAACTCGATCGACATCACCGCGATCGTCGACGCCGACGGCCGGATCACGTACATCAGCAAGTCGGTCGAGCGGATCCTCGGCTACACGCCGGACGAGGTCGTCGGGACGGTCGGATTCGAGTTCGTCCACCCGGACGAGGAGCCGCACATCCGGACGCTCTTCGTCACCGAGGTGAACGGCGGCGCACGGGTCGAGCCGGCGCCCTTCCGGGCCAGGCACAAGACCGGCGCCTGGGTCTACCTCGAGGCGCGCGGCGTCAACATGCTCGGCGACCCGGCCGTCAACGGCTTCGTCTACACGATCCGCGACGTCACGAGCCACCAGGAGCTCGAGCGGCGGCTGCGACAGGCCGAGCGCCTCGAGGCGATCGGCCAGCTCGCCGGCGGCATCTCGCACGACTTCAACAACGTCCTCCTCGTCATCCGCGGCTACACGAGCCTGCTGCGCGCGTCGTTGCAGGACGCGGCGCTCATCTCCGACGTCGACGAGATCGCGGCGGCCGCCGACCGCGCCGCCGAGCTCACCCGGCAGCTGCTCGCGTTCTCGCGTCGCCAGGTGCTCCAGCCGCAGCTCCTCGACCTCATCGCCGTCGTCACCGGGATCGAGAAGCTGCTCCGTCGCTCGGTCAGCGAAGAGATCGAGCTCCGGCTCGAGACGCCGGAGAGCGTGTCGCCCGTCCTCGCGGATCCGGGCCAGATGGAACAGGTGCTGCTCAACCTCGTGCTGAACGCTCGCGACGCGATGGCCGACGGCGGCACGATCGACGTCGCGCTGAGCTCGGCGATCCTGACGCGCGACACGAACGTGTCGCCGCCGCTCCAGCCCGGCTCGTACGTCGCCCTGAGCGTCAGCGACTCCGGCACCGGCATCGACGCCGACGCGTTGCCGCACATCTTCGAGCCGTTCTTCACGACGAAGGGCGAGGGTCTCGGCACGGGGCTCGGGCTGTCGACCGTCTACGGCATCGTCGCCCAGAGCGGCGGCGGCGTCGAGGTCGCGTCGCTCCCGAGCGGCGGCACGCGCTTCACCGTCTTCCTGCCGGCGGCCGCAGGCGAGGTGGAAGAGGACGAGGCCGACGCGACGCCGCTGCGCCTGCCGACAGGCTGCGAGACGGTGCTGCTCGTCGAGGACGAGGAGCCGGTGCGCGAGCTCGTGTCGCGTGTGCTCGAGGACGTCGGCTACTCCGTCCTCAGCGCGTCGCGGCCGAGCGAGGCGCAGAAGATCGTCTCGTCGGAGCGGATCGACCTGCTCCTGACCGACGTCGTCATGCCGGAGATGAGCGGCTACGAGCTCTCGACGCGCATCCGGCTCGCGCAGCCGACGGCGCGCGTCCTCTTCATGTCCGGGTACGCGCACAAGGCGCTCGGCGAGGCGTCGGAGCTGCCGCAGGGCGAGCTGCTGCGGAAGCCGTTCTCGCCCGAGGCGCTCACCCACGCCGTCCGCGCAGTGCTCGACGGCGAAGCGATCTCGGAGCGCGCATGACCGTCACGTGCGTCATCGCGGACGACCATCCGCCGGTCCTGCAGTTCCTCTCGCGCTACCTGAGCAACAACGGGATCACCGTCACCGCCAGCACGCGCGACGGCGAGGAGGCGCTGCGCAAGATCGAGCAGACGCGCCCGGCGGTCGCCGTGCTCGACGCGCGAATGCCGCGGTGCGGCGGGATGGACGTGCTGAAGCAGCTGCAGGCGTCGGGTTCGACGACGCGCGTCATCCTCTACACCGGCTACGGCGACCAGGCGATGCTGAACGAGGCGCTCGACGCCGGCGTCGGCGGCGTCCTGGACAAGGAAGCGCCGCTCGACGACCTCGTGCGCGCGATCCACATCGTCGCGGAGGGCGGCACGTATCTCGATCCGACCGCGGCCGCGTCGCTGATCCAGCAGCGTCAGCGCACGCGCGACCAGGGGCTGACGCAGCGCGAGCGCGAGGTGCTGCGGCTGCTCTCGGACGGGATGACGAACGAGCAGATCGGCGAGGCGCTCTCGATCTCGCCGCAGACGGTGCGGACGCACGTGCAGAAGGCGATGGAGAAGCTCGGCGCGTCGACGCGCGTGCAGGCGGTCGCATCCGCGCTCCGCCGCAACCTCATCTCCTAGCGCACGAGGGCGAGCTCCTCCGACAGCGGACACGGACGGGGGCAGCGGCGAGCCCCCGCCCGTTCGCCGTCGTTTCGCTCAGCCGCCCCGAGAGAACCCGAGGGGGTTCATGCCGAACTTGAACTGTCCGACGAGCGAGGCGATCGCGAGGGCGATCAACATGACCGAGATGAACGTGGTGCGCTTCACTGATTCACCCCCTTCTAGAAGTGGACGTCTTGCAGAGCCACCGCCGCCTGGCGGTAGAGATCGGCGGCGCGGTCGACGTCGCCTTGCGTGCGCGACAGGTCGCCCTGGGCGACCCAGGCGCGCGCGACGTGGCCGGTCGAGCCGAAGCGCAGGAAGGTCTGCTCGGCGATGGCGAGCCAGCTCGCGGCGTTGAGCGGGTCGCCTTCGGCCTGCAGCGCCGTCGCGACGACCAGCTGCGCGTTGCCGAGCTCGTCGAGGAAGTCGTCGCGGCCCGCGAGCAGCTCGATCGCGCGCTGCGCGCGCGCCCGCGCCTCGACGGGCCGTCCGCTGCGCAGATACACCTGCGCGAGCGAGTTCACCGCCTGCGCGAAGTCCGCCTCGCTGCCGGCGTGGTCGGCGCGCTCGATCGCGGCGAGCAGCGTCGCCTCGGCGCTCTCGGTCTCGCCGAGCAGGAAGGCGATGCCGCCGAGGTTGTTGAGCACGCGCGCTTCGGCAAGGTGGTTCTGCAGCCGCCCGTACAGGTCGAGCGCCTGCTCGGCGTAGCAGCGCGCAAGGAGCCACTGCTCCTGGCGCTCGGCGACGATCGACGCCTGGAAGAGCGCGTGCGCCTGTGCTTCTGCGTCGCCGGCCCGGGTCGCGAGCTCGAGGGCGAGCTCGACGTCGCGGCGCGCGGCGTCGGCGTCGTGCTGCACGAGGAAGCAGCGCGAGCGCCACTCGTGCGCCCGCGCGGCGAGGCCGTCGCGCCGCCGCGGTGCTCGCTCGTTCGTCTCGAGCGCGCGCGTGAGCATTGCGCCCGCGTCGGAGTAGCGACCTTGCTGCAGGGCGACACAGCCCTGCCGGAAGAAGACCTCCGCCCGGTCGGCGGCGTCGAAGCGCGCCTGCCCGGCGATCGCCTCGGCATGTGAGAGGAGCTGGGCCGCCTCCTCGAGCTCGCCGACGTACATCTTCGACCAGGCGAGCGCGAGCCGCTGCCGCAGTGCGAGCGCGGCGTCGTGCCGGACCTCCGGCCAGAGCTCCTCGAGCGCGTCGCACGCCTCGGCGTAGCGATACGCGGCGACGAGCGACTCGGCGGCGCAGAGCGCGCCGTCGTCGGCCGGTGCGACCTGGAGGGTCGTCAGAGGCGGGAGCTCGTGCAGTGACGCCGCGGCTGCCATCCGACTCAGCATGGGCGAGCTCCGCCGTCCGGCCAATTCTCCGAACCGATCGATCTCCCTCACCCCTCCAAGTGACCACTAGTCCGTTTTCCGGGCGGGTCGTCGAATCGACGCATACAGGTCGCGCGGCGGAGCGACACCGCGCATCCCCGCCCGTGCGTCTCCGGCCTCGGCCGGATCAGCGAGGAGTTGAGGAGACATGTTGCGGCGCCTCCTCATCGTGTTCGTCATCGCGCTCGCCGTCGCTCCGTCCGCGTTCGCGAAGGGCGGCACCTACGTCTTCGCGGGCGGCACGCGCGCCGAGCAGGGCCAGGTCAAGGCGGCACTCGACGCGAGCAGCTTCGACTTCTCCGTCGTCCCGTCGACGGTGACGATCCACATCGCGCGCAACAGCGCGAGCGACGCAACCCCCGGCAACATCTACCTCGACTCGGGCCTGCTCGACGCGGGCCGGTTCTCCTGGGGCGTCGTCCAGCACGAGTTCGCACATCAGGTCGACTTCCTCGTCCTGAGCGACGCGGCCCGCGCCCGGCTGCAGTCGGCGCTCGGCGGCTCCGCGTGGTGCGCCGGCGCGACGCACTCCCAGCTCGCGTGCGAGCGGTTCGCCGACCTCGTCTCCTGGGCCTACTGGCAGTCGCCGGACAACGCGATGAAGCCCGCCTCCGCCGCCGACGAGGGCGGCCAGCTGACGCCGGCGGCGTTCCGGGCGCTGCTGACGCAGCTCCTGCCGCAGCGCACTTTGAGTGTGCACCCTCCCCGAAACAGGTGACGCCGATTACGAGAGACAGCGGATCGTCCGGGAGTCGGAAAGCGACGATGACATGCATATGGACACAGCAGTCACATGCGTTGTCGCCGACGACCACCCGCCGATCATCGACGCGGTCTCCCGCTTCCTGAGTCGGCAGGGGATCTCCGTCGTCGCCACGGCCCGGGACGGCGAGTCCGCACTGGCAGCCGTCGTCGCCCGTCACCCGCAGGTCTGCCTCGCCGACGTGCGGATGCCCCGGCTCGACGGGCTCGAGCTCGCCCGCGCCATCGGGCAGCAGGCGCCCGAGACCGCCGTGCTCCTCTACTCCGGGGTCACCGACGCCGCGCTCGTCTCGGACGCGCTCGACGCCGGCGCCCGCGGTTTCGCGCTCAAGGACGCGCCGCTCGAGGACGTCGCCCGCGCCATCCGGACCGTCGCGAACGGCGACCTCTACGTCGACCCGGTGCTGGCCGCCGCGCTCGCGACGAGCCGGCGCAACGACGACCAGCGCTCGCTCTCGGGACGGGAGCGGGAGGTGCTCCGCATGCTGGCCGAGGGCGGGTCGTACGCCGAGATCGGCGCCACGCTCTTCCTGTCGCCGGACACGGTGCGCGCCCATGCGCAGCGGGCGATGACGAAGCTCGGGGCGCGGACGCGCACGCAGGCGGTCGCGGTCGCGATGCGCCAGGCGATGATCGGCTGAGCCAACCGCAAACCGATTGCGGCTCCTTGCCGTAGAGGTCGGCATGGTCAAGCTCGTCGCCCTCGCCGCACTCGTCCTCCTGTCGCCGCCGCACGGCACGGTGGGCGTGCGGGCGACGCAGCTCGGCCAGACTCTCGTCGACGCCCGCGGGCACACGCTCTACGTCCTCGACCACGGGTCGTGCACCGGCGCCTGCGCCGCGACGTGGCCGCCGTTCCTGACGAAGGGCAAGCCGGTCGCCCACGGCGTCGCCGCTGCGAAGCTCGGGACGAAGAAGCTGGCCGGCGGCAAGCTGCAGGTCACCTTCGGCGGCAAGCCGCTCTACTTCTACGCCGGGGACTCCGGCGCGGGCCAGGTCGCCGGCGCCTCCGTGGCGCACTGGGCGGCGCTCTCGCCGACCGGCACGAGGCTCACGTCGTCGAGCGCGCCGCCGTCGACGGTGACGACGCCGACGATGACCGATCCCGGCTACGGCGACGGCTACTAGCTCGCGCGCGGCGCGCGCTCGCGCCGGAGCGTTGCGCCGCAACGTGGTTGCCGGACAGGTCCAGCAACGTGGTTGCTGGACATGTCCAGAGCCGGCGAGCGCGCCCCGCGCGCGGGCTAGGCAGCCGCGTAGCCCTCGCGGCGCAGCAGCGTCCGCGCGAGCTCGAGGTTCTCGGAGCCGGTCACGAGCAGGACGAGCACGCCGCCGTACTCCGGCGACACGTGCCGCAGCTCGAAGTCCTCGATGTTGATGCCCGCCGCGCCCAGCGTCTGGGTGATCCGCGCCAGGACGCCCGGCTTGTCGGGGACGCGGACGCGGATCCGGTGCAGCTGCTTCGCGTCGGTGCGGTACGCCGCCTCCTCGAGGCGCGTGCGCGTCGCCGCCGCCTGCTCGATCCAGCGTTCGAGCGCGTCGCGGTCGCGCCGCTCGAGCGCGTCGACGATCTCGCCCGAGGCATCCGCGTGCGCGCGGAGCGAGCCCGCGACCTCGTCGGCGTTCTCGAGGAAGATGTCGGCCCAGACGCTCGCGTTGGCGCCCGCGACGCGCGTCATCTCGCGGAGCGCGGCCCCGGCGAAGCCGACCGCCTCGTCGGTCACGTGCTGCACGAGCAGGTTCGCCACGACGTGCGGCAGATGGGAGGTCAGCGCGAGCACCCGGTCGTGCGTCTCGGGATCGAGCCGCGCCGCGTGCGCACCGATCGACGTCACGAACTGCTCGACGCGCCGCACATGGTCCGCGCCGCTCGCCGGCGTCGGCGTGAGGATCCAGGTCGCCCGGTCGAACAGATCCGCGGATGCGCGCCCCGGCCCGCCGGTCGCGCCGCCGGCCAGCGGATGGCCGGGCACGAAGCGGGGATCGTCGATCGCCGCGACGCCGCGCTTCGTCGAGCCGACGTCGGTGACGGTCGTCTCCGGGCCGACCCTGTCGAGGACGTCGCGAACCGCGTCCGGCAGCGCCCCGACCGGCACGGCGACGAGCACGAGCTCGACGCCGTCGAGGGACGAGGCCGGCTCGACGGCCGATTGCCGCAGCCGCTCGGCGTCCTCGTCGAGGCCGACCACGCGCGCCACGCCGGCCCGCTGCGCAGCTCTGGCCACCGACGTTCCGAGCAGGCCCGTTCCGACCACGGCCAGCGAGGACACGGCCTGGTGTCTGACACCTTTGGCGGGCGTTTCGGCCATGGCCCGGCGGGGCCGGAGGTCGCTCTTCATCACATCGAGGAGGGCCGAAAAGGCCGTCCGAACGGCCTGTTCGGAGAGCGGACCGCGGTTCGCGGCCGCCAGCTGGGCCAGCAGCTCGGCCTCGCGCTGCGCGTCGATGGCGGGCGCGCCGGTCTCCGCCTTGTGCTCGGCGACCGTCCGGACGAGCTCGAAGCGGCGGTTCAGCGCGTCGAGCAGCGACCGGTCGATCGCCTCGATCTCGGCGCGCAGGCGGGTCAGCTCGGGGTCGCTCACGGGCCGAGTCTGCCCGAAAAGAGCCCTGCAACGCCGGAAAAACCGGAAGTTCGCCCGTCCGTCCGTCCTATCCATTTGCTTGGATTCAACGACGGTTCTGACCCGGAGGAGGCTTCTACATGGCAATGACGCAGACTCAGCTCGCTGACGCGGTCGCCGAAAAGGCGGGCCTGTCGCGGGCGGATGCGAAGAAGGCGATCACCGCTCTCGAGGAAGTCGTGATCGAGCAGATCGGCCAGGCCGAGAAGGTGAAGATCGGCGGCATCGTCCAGATCGAGGCACGCCTGCGCCCGGCCACGCAGGAGCGCGAGGGTCGCAATCCGGCCACCGGCGAGACGATCACGATCTCGGCGAAGCCGGCGTCGGTTGCGGTCAAGGCGCGCCCGCTGGCGAAGGCGAAGAACGCGGCACCGCCCGTCTCCGCCATCCAGTAACGGGCGTCGAAGGCTGACTGAGCGAAGGGCCGCGCCTAGCGCGGCCCTTCGTGTCTCTGCACGCCGTCGCTCGCACGGCACACATGGACGACTGCGCCGAGCGCTTCGGCCGCCGAGCGAGCGGCCTCGACCGCGTCCCGTTCGACGAGCGCGACGACGCAGCCGCCGAAGCCGCCGCCGGTCATCCGCGCGCCGCGGCAGCCCCCGACCGCGCGGACGGCGGTCGCGATCGCGTCGATCTCGGGCGGGACGACCTCGAAGTCGTCCCGCAGGCTGGCGTGCGACTCGAGCATCAGCGCCCCGACGGCGGCCAGATCGCCCGCCTCGAGCGCCTCCGCACATGCCGGCGTGCGCGCGTTCTCGGTCACGACATGCCGCGCCCGAGGCCGCAGATCGTGCGGCAGCGTCTCGACCTGCTCGGGCGTCGCGTCACGCAATGCGGGCACCCCGAGGAGCGCCGCGGCGGCCTCGCAGGCGCGCCGGCGATCGGCATACCCGGAGCTCGCGAGGCGGCGCTCGAGGCGGCTGTCGCAGACGACGATCGCGAGCCCGTCGGGGATCGAGACGTGGCGGTGGGACAGGTCGCGGCAGTCGAGGAGAAGGGCGTGCCCGGCGCGTCCGAGCGCCGACGCGAACTGGTCCATGATCCCCGTCGGCACGCCGACGAACTCGTTCTCCGCCCGGCGACAGAGGACGGCGAGGTCTTCGCCGGCAAGCGACGCGTCCAGCGCCCGCCCGACCGCGACCTCGAGCGCCGCCGACGACGAGAGGCCGACCCCCTGCGGGACGTCGCTCTCGATCGTGAGCGAGGCGCCGAGCGCCGACGCGAGCTCGCGGGCGACGCCGCGCACGTAGTCGCGCCACGTGCCGGTGCGCTCGAGGGCGTCGAGCGAGACGTCGTCGGTCTCGCCCAGGCTCTCGACGTGGAGCAGGCGGTCGGCGCGCCGCTCGGCCTCGACCGTCGTGTAGCGGTCGATCGCCGCCGGCAGCACGAACCCGTCGTTGTAGTCGGTGTGCTCGCCGATCAGGTTGACACGCCCGGGCGCGTGAACGACCGCTGTCGAGGAGGGGTCGTTCACGCGCCCGCGAGGCTACACAGCCAGTGCCCACCTGCCGCGTCCGGCCTGGCGGAAGAGCGGCGAGCGGCTCAGGCACACGGCCGCCGTGCGACCGCGGACACCGCCGCGCTCCGCCTGCTGCAGCGCCCGCCCGACTGCGGAGACGCCGCCGTCCCGGCGCAGTGCGTGGAGGAGCAGCTCCTCCGTGTCGGAGAGGTCGACCGGCTCGACCGCGGCTGCGAGGCACGCGACCACCTCGACCGGGAGCTCGACGTCGAGCGCGCGGCGAAGGCTCGCCGGATCGGCGTCCGGGAACG
>JBEQUF010000197.1:0-5371 GCA_040349295.1 Actinomycetota bacterium
AACCTCGGGGTGATCGTCGTCGACGACGGGTCGACCGACGACTCGAACGAGATCGCGCGGGCGTGGGCGGCCGAGGATCCGCGATTCCGCGTCATCCGCCAGGAGCCGCAGGGCTTCGTCGCCGCGTCGCGCCGCGCCCACGCCGACGCCCGTGGCGCATACGTCGCCGCGATGGGCGCCGACGACGTCGCGCGGCCGCGCCGGCTCGAGCTGCAGCTCGCCACCGTCGAAGCGGAGGGGCTCGACGCGTGCGGCGGCGGCGTCGCCTACTTCCCGTCGCCGACCGACGGGCTCCGGCGCTACGCGCAGTGGCTCAACTCGCTGACGACGGTGGAGGCGGCGCAGCGAGATCTCTTCGTCGAGTGCCCGATCGGCCATCCGACGCTGTTCGCGCGCAGGGAGGCCGTCTCGTACCGGCCGGTCGACTGGCCGGAGGACTACGACCTCGTGCTGCGCCTCTCGGCCGGCGGCGGCCGCTTCCGGAACGTCGACGAGGTCGTGCTCGACTGGCGCGACCATCCGTCTCGGCTCGCACGCATGGACGGTCGCTATTCGCTCGAGGCGTTCGCGCGGTGCAAGGCGCACCACCTCCGCGAGCAGGTGCTGCGCGGGCGGCCGGTCGTCGTCTGGGGCTCGGGCCCGGTCGGCAAGCTGCACGCGCGCATGCTGCTCGACGCAGGCGTCGACGTGCGCGCATTCGTCGACGTCGACCCGCGCAAGATCGGCAAGGAGATCTACGGGATCCCCGTCCGCTCGCACCGCGACGGCCCGCGCGACGGCGTCGCGCTCGGTGCCGTGTCTGGCGCGGAGGGACGGCAGCGGCTGCGCGAGCTCGCGCTCGAGCTCGGCCGCCGGGAGGGCGACGACTTCGTCGCCGTCGCCTAGGGGATGTTGAGCGTGTTCTGGGCCTGCACGTCGCCGTTCGCGGTGCGCACGAAGACGCCGTAGGCGCCGGTGCGGAGCGGCGCACCCGAGCTGCGGTCGGTCGCCTGCAGGTCGAGGCGCCACGGGCCGTGCACGCTGAACTGGATGAACTGCTGCGCCGTGCTGCACGGGGCGTTCGGCTGGCCGGTGTAGTGCAGGAAGACGGGCGGCGGGGGATTCCCGGAGGCGAACGGGTACGTCCAGAACGGGCCGCAGCCGCGCGGGATCACGAACACGGACGCGGGCGACAGCCGGCCCTGGAAGCCGTTCGCCTGCGGTATCCCGCACTGCAGCAGCAGCATCACGGTGCCGCCCTGCGAGGCGTGGATCGGGTTGAGCAGGATCGTCGACAGCGTGCCGGTGAAGCAGCGCACCGAGCCGGGGTGGTGGACGACCGTGTAGCCGGTCGGCGCCGGCTGCGTGAAGTGCACGCCCGCCGGCAGCACGAAGTTGTTCACGTACGCGGGCGTCGCGGTGACGACGCAGAAGCCCTTCCCCTGCGTCTGCGTGTCCTGCGACCACGTGGACGGGTCGGAGTCCTTGCACGTGTAGATGCCCGAGATGATCGTCGGCGTGCTCGTCGAATAGTCGACCTCCCAGTTCACGTTCGGCGCGTTGTTCGAGCCAGCCGAGCCGGTCGCCTGGCGTGGCGGGACCGGGTTGACGATCGAGCCGAAGCTCACCGTCCCGAGGCCGATCGTGCCGGGCGTCTTCCCGGCGCCGTTGTTCCAGTGGTACGTGCGGATCGAGTTCAGGCAGTACGTTCCGACGCCGACCGTCGCGTACGTGGAGAACTGCGGCGGCTTGCCGCCACCCGACACGAGACCGCCGTTCGAGTTGTCGAAGAGCGTCGTCTGCGAGCCGATGCACGAGTAGGTCGGCTTCGCGGGCTTCACTGCGGCCGTCGCGACCGCGGGCACGCCGGTGACGGTGCAGAAGCCGAGACCCTTCGCGCCGCTGTTCGTCGACCAGGTCTTGGGATCGGAGTCGGCGCAGCGGTACGTGCCGTCGATCGTCACCGGCGTCGCGGCGCTCGCGGTCCAGGTCCCGCCGGCGCCGAGCTTCGCCGAGAGCAGCCCGATCAGCTGGCCGCCGCCGCCGACGCCGCTGACCACCGCAAGCCCGACGGCGCCGGCTGCGCGCGCACCGGTGTGCCGCGTGACGAGCGTCGACAGGCAGTAGCGCTTGCCGTTCGTCGAGAACGACGGCGGCGTGCCCCCGCCGCGCGTCGGCTGGGTGTTCGCGTTCGTGAAGAGCGTCACCGGTGCGCCGCTGCATGCGTACGACGTCGTGCCGGGGACGACCGGCCGCCCGGCTTGACGCCCGCCCAGCGCAGACCCCGCGACGAGCGCGAGCAGCGTGGACGAGATGACCAGGATCGTGACGCGGCGCACGATCCGACGAGATTATTCCGCGTCGCCTGATCGGTCAACGCTCAAGGCGGCGGCCCACCGGCCCGATACCGGGTCCATGGCCAGGACATCGACCCTGCTCGCGGCGTGCGTAGCCGCGCTCGTCGTCGCGCTGCCCGCCGGTGCGAAGACGCCGCCCGCCCTCGTCGTCGCCAAGGTCGGCATCGAGGTCGCAAAGCTCGGCATCGCCTCCGGCGCCGTCGACCAGGCGACGGCGAAATGCTCGTCGAAGGCGTGCCTCTCGAAGAGCTACACCGCCTATTTCGCGCAGGCGCGCGTCCTCGACGCGGCGCTCGAGGATCTCTGGTCGGCCGCCGGGAAGTCGGGGCCGTGCGCCAACGCGGCCGCGGACGCCGGTGCCGGCTTCGACGCGTTGACCAAGGACTACCGCGCATTCGAGGCGGCGACGCTCGCGGCCGACAAGCCCACCGCGACGAAGGTGTACGGCCGGATCGAGGCGACGGTCACCAGGCTGACGGCGGTCGTCGACTCCTTCAAGACGAAGTGCCGCTGAGCCTCCACGCGTAGAGTCGCGGCGTGTCGGAGCTGCTCGAGCTCGCCTCGCGCCTGATCGCGGTCGACAGCGTCAACCCGGTGCTCGTCGCCGGCGGCGCCGGCGAGCGCGAGTGCGCGCACGCGCTCGCCGCCTGGTGCGAGGCGCACGCGCTCGAGACCCGCCTCGTCGGGCCGGACGACCGCCCGAGCCTGGTCGCGGTAAAGCGCGGCGCCGGCGGCGGCCGGTCGCTGCTCCTCAACGGGCATCTCGACACCGTCGGCGTCGGCGGCATGGAGGATCCGTTCGGGCCGCGGCTCGAGGACGGCCGGCTGTACGGACGCGGCAGCTACGACATGAAGGGCGCGATCGCCGCCCTCGCCGTGGCGGCCGCCGGGCTGCCGCCGCTGCGCGGCGACGTCATCGTCACCGCGGTCGCCGACGAGGAGCTCGGCTCGCTCGGCACCGAGGAGATCCTCCGTCACATCTCGGCCGACGCGGCCATCGTCGCCGAGCCGACCGCGCTCGAGGTCGCCGTCGCACACCGCGGCTTCGTCGGCTTCGAGATCGAGACCGCAGGTGTCGCTGCGCACGGGTCGATGCCGCACCTCGGCGTCGACGCGATCGTGAAGATGGGGCCGGTCCTCGTCGCGCTCGACGAGCTCGGCGACGCGCTCGCGAACGGTTCGCGGCATCCGCTCGCCGGCCCGGGGGCGATCCACGCCTCGGTCATCCACGGCGGACAGGAGATGTCGAGCTACCCGGCCCGCTGCGTGCTGATGGGCGAGCGGCGGACGATCCCCGGCGAGACGGCCGTGGACGTCGAGCGCGAGCTGCACGGGATCGCCGGCGATGCGCAGGTGCGGATCCTCGCGCATCGCGATCCGTACGAAGCGCCGCAGGACCATGCCTTCGTCCAGCTCGTGCGCGACACGGCCGGCGGCCCGACGGTCGGCGCGCCGTTCTGGACGGATGCCGCGCTGATCGCGGCCGCGGGCATCCCGACCGTGCTGCTCGGTCCCGCAGGCGAAGGGGCCCACGCCGAGGTCGAATGGGTCGACGTCGCGTCGCTCGAGCGACTCCGCGAGTTGCTCGTGCAGGTCGCCCGCGAGTGGTGCGCGTAGCTGGATCGGGGAGCGCGCGGATCTTTCGCCGTCCCGCACGGGCGAACACGCATCCACTCGAGCACGAACCGCAAGTAGATCGAAACCTCGGCGGGACGTCCTCCGGTTGAACCTCACCGTAGACGGCACGCCGCGGCGGACGAACGCGACACGACTCGACGACAGGTGCGGAGAAGGCCCGCAGCACGGCGGGCCTTTTCCGTTCAGTGGATCTCCCGATCAGCGAGGACGCCGCGCCGGCGGAGAACCTGCTCGTGCCGCCGCGAATGCCCGAGCTGCCGCGTCCGAGGAAACCGCGGAAGCACTTCCGCTGCGGGTCATGCGGGTACGGGGTCGCGGTTCACACGCCGCCGCTCCGCTGCCCGATCTGCGGCCGGCGCGCGTGGCTCGAACGGCCGGCGCTGTCACGCGGTCGGACGGGCGACGAGGAACGACCCGTTCGGTAGCCGGACGAACACCGGCTGGCCCCAGGCGTAGTGCGCGCCCGGGAGCGTCGCCGCCGACTGCACGACGACGTGCACCGGCGTGGGCGCCGTCTTCGCCGTCGTGGTCGGCGGCCGGTGAACAGGCCCCGGACCGGCCGTCGCAGTCGCGGCGAGCGTCAACGCCGCGCCGGCCGTGACGGTTGCGCAGGTCATGCATCGGTTCCGCATCAAGACACCTCCTCCCGTTCCATGGCATGCGAGTGCGCCGGCTCCGTCACGTCGTCGGCCCGGACGACGAGCACGGGGCAGGGCGCTTCGTGCAGGACGTGCGTCGAGACGCTGCCGATGAGAATCCGCTTCACGGGGCCCAGCCGTGGGCGCCGACGACGATCAGGCCGGCCGGCAGCTCGCGGGCCGCGTCGCAGATCGCCTCCGCCGGGATCCCTTCTCGGATCTCGCTCGTCGCGACGACGCCGGCGTCTCCGGCGCGGTCGGCCGTCTCATGGGCGACGTTCGTGGCGTGCTCGCGCTGGGCGTCGATGATCTCCGGCACCGCTCCGGGCACGCCGAAGCCGACCTGCGTCGGGATGTTCCAGACGCTGACGACGTGCAGCGGCCAGCCGGTCGCCTGTGCGAGCTCGATCGCCTCGGCCGTCGCGCGCCGCGCGCAGGCGGAGCCGTCGGTCGCGAGCAGGATCGTCTTCATGATGGCCTCCTTTCACTTCCCGCCCCTCTGCTCGCTCCGCCGGCTCCCGCGCGGCGTGGGGGATCCGCGGATGCGGCTCGCGGGTTTCTCCTGAGTTGGCGTCGCCGCCTCTGGAGGACCACCTCCGCGAGGCGTGTGCCTCGACCTGTCGCGCGGTTGATGCGCGACAAGGAGGGTGGAAAGGAGATGCTGCGATGAAAGGCCTGTGGAGACCGGCCGCCGCGCTTCTTGCGGTGGCCGTGGTCGTCGTGGCCGTCACTGCCGGCGGTGCTGGTGCACGGCCGGGC
>JBEQUF010000209.1:0-9733 GCA_040349295.1 Actinomycetota bacterium
CCCGATCAGGCGCTCCGACGGGACGTGCTCCCACCGGATCTCGTCGCGGCCGAGCCGCGAGCGCAGCCAACCGCAGATGAGGAGCGCCTGCGGCAGCGTGCCCGTGACGCGCACCGTGCCGACGTCAACGACCTCCGGCCAGAGCGAGGCCAGGAGGCGCCGCCAGCGCTCGGTCCGTGCCCACGCGATGTCCGAGACGGCGACGCGCGGGAAGAGCTGCGTCAGGTGGACGTACTCGTGGGGCAGCTCGTCCCACTCGTTCGAGTCGACGATCAGGCGGTCGATCACGCCCAGCAGCTGCTCGAGCTCGGGGGAGCCGTACGGCAGCGGGCCCCGCCAGCGCAGGAACGTCGGCAGGTCGCTGATCAGCAGCGGCAGGACGATCGACGCCGGCGCCTTCGCCCGCGTCCCGAGCAGCTGCAGCTCGATCACCTCGGTGACGATGCGCCGGTCGGAGCCGGGCACCTCGTACGACTCGAGCTCGACGGTCGCGTCGATCCTGTTGACCCCCGCGTCCGGCTGCGGCACGAGCAGCATCGTCCGCGACGGATGCCGCTCCGCCATCCCCTCGAGCGCGGCGCGCGCAGGGTTCAGCCACTCCTCCGGTACCCAGGCGATGTGCGACATCACCGACGTGCGCATGCTCTCGTGCTCACGCGCGACGGTCGTGCGCAGCTCGGCGAGGGCGCGGTCGACGTCCGCGAGGCGGACGTCCTCGCCCATCCACTTCAGTGCCGTCGCCACGAGCGACCATCCCGGTGGAGGAGATCGTCGGCGCTGGGCGGGCCCCAGGTGCCGGCCGCGTAGTTCGGGAAGCCCGGCTTGTCGCGCTGCCAGGCGGCGACGATCGAGTCGACGAGCAGCCACTGCTCCTCGATCTCGTCCGCGCGCGTGAAGAGCGTCGCCTCGCCGAGCATGACGTCGAGGATCAGCCGCTCGTACGCCTCCGGCATGCCGGTGCGGAACGTGCCGCCGTAGAGGAAGTCCATGTGCACCGTGCGGATCTGCATCCCCTGGCCCGGCACCTTCGCGCCGATCGCGAGCGAGACGCCCTCGTCCGGCTGCACGTGGATCAGCAGGACGTTCGGGCGGAGGCCCTCCGTCGCGGTCTCCTCGAACGGCGGGTGCGGCGCGCTCTTGAACTGCAGCGCGATCGTCGTCTCGCGCCGGGCGAGCCGCTTGCCCATACGGACGTAGAACGGCGTGTCGGCCCAGCGCCAGTTGTCGACGTAGAGCTTCGCGGCGACATACGTGTCGGTCGTCGAGTCGGCGGCGACGCCCTCCTCCTCGCGATAGGCGACGACCTCCTCGCCCTCGACGAAGCCGCGGCCGTACTGCCCGCGCACGACGGACTTCGGTCCCGGCGTGTGCAGCGACTTCAGCACCTTCACCTTCTCGTTGCGGACCGAGTCGGCGGTGAAGTCGAGCGGCGGCTCCATCGCCGTCAGCGCAAGCAGCTGCAGCAGGTGGTTCTGGAAGATGTCGCGAACCGCGCCCGCGGACTCGTAGTAGCCGGCGCGCCCTTCGATCCCGATCGACTCGGCGACGGTGATCTGCACGTGGTCGATGAACTGGCGGTTCCAGATCGGCTCGAAGATGCCGTTCGCGAACCGCAGCGCGAGCATGTTCTGCACCGTCTCCTTGCCGAGGTAGTGGTCGATGCGGAAGATCTCGCTCTCGTCGAACTGCGACCACAGGAGCGTGTTCAGCTCGCGCGCCGAGTCGAGGTCGTGCCCGAACGGCTTCTCGACGATCACGCGCGTCCAGCCCTGGTCGTCCTTGTGCTTGCCGATCGCCTCGACGATCGTCGGGAAGGCGGCGGGCGGGACCGCGAGGTAGTACACGCGGTTGCCGTCGAGGCCCTTCGCCTCCTCGCAGGCCGCGATCCGGTCCTCGAGCGTGTCCTCGCCGCCGGCGTCGGCGAAGTCGGTCGAGACGTAGTGCATGTTGGCGGCGAGCTCGTCCCACACGTCCTGCCGGAACTCGTCGCGCGCGTGCTTGCGGACCGCGTCCTGCATGTCGCTGCGCCACGCGTCGTCGTCGCCCTCGGTGCGCGCGACGCCGACGATCGAGAAGCGCGGTGGCATCAGCCGTCGGATCATCAGCGCGTACAGCGCCGGCATCAGCTTCTTGTGGGTCAGGTCGCCCGACGCGCCGAAGATGACGAGCGTGCAGGGATCCGGCGTGCGCCGGAGCGACAGCCCCTCTTCCAGTGGATTGCTCAATGCGAGCGCGGGTCGTCGGAGTGCGCTTCCGCCGACTGCATCGCCTTGATCGCGTGCCCGCCGAACTGGTTCCGCAGCGCGGCCGCGACCTTCGCCGCGAAGTTGATCTCGTCACGCGACGAGAAGCGGGCGAACAGGGCGGCGCTGATCACCGGTGCCGGCACGTTCTCGGCGATCGCCTCGTGGATCGTCCAGCGGCCCTCGCCCGAGTCCTCGACGTACGGCGCGATGTCGTCGAGCTTGTTGCCGTGCTCCTCGAACGCCTTGTGCAGGAGCTCGAGCAGCCACGACCGGACGACGGAGCCGTAGCGCCAGATGCCCGAGAGCTCGTGCAGGTCGACGTCGAACTCGGAGTGCTCGATGATCTCGAACCCCTCGGCGTACGCCTGCATGATCCCGTACTCGATCCCGTTGTGGACCATCTTCGTGAAGTGGCCGGCGCCCGAGGCGCCGACGTGCGCGTAGCCGTTCTCCGGCGCGAGCGACTCGAACACCGGCTCGACCTGCTTCACGGCGTCGTCGTCGCCGCCGACCATCAGGCAGAAGCCGACCTCGAGGCCCCAGATGCCGCCCGACGTGCCGCAATCGATGAACTGCAGGCCGCGCTCCTTCGCATCGCGGTAGCGCCGCTGCGACTCGCGGAAGTTCGAGTTGCCGCCGTCGATGATCACGTCGCCGTCGTCGGCCAGCTTCAGCAGATCCTGGAAGACGGCCTCGGTGATGTCACCGGCCGGCACCATCATCCAAAAGGCTCGCGGCGCGTCGAGCTGCGACTTCAGCTCCTCGAGCGACCCGGCTGTCCGCGACTCGACCTGCGGGTCGTACGTCTTCACGTCATGGCCGTGCTCGCGCAGGCGCTCGGTCATGCCGTTGCCCATGCGGCCGAGGCCGATCATGCCGAGTTGCACGTCTACGTCTCCTCTATGTGGATGCGCGCGGCGCGGCGGCCGCGCTCCTTCAACGACGCGTAGTCGCCGGCCGCCTGCGCCCGGATCAGGCGGCGGAAGCCGAACGGCTTGTCGGGGATCGGGATCTCCTCGCCCGGGTCGTCGACGACCTGCAGGAAGAGGCCGGTGTTCGCGCCGCCCTTGTGCAGCTGCCCGGTCGAGTGCAGGTAGCGCGGTCCGTAGCCGTGCGTGACGACGAGGCCGCTGCGGCGGCGCAGCTTCCGCACGAGGTCGGAGATCCGCCGGTCGTTCGTCTCGTCCGGGACGACGAACGCCTGCACGCAGAGGTAGTCGCCCGGGCTCGCCTGCCCGAGCAGCTCCTCGATCGATCCTTCCGGCTCGACGTCCGGCTCCTCGCCGGTCGCGAGCACCTCGTTCGTCTTGTCCTTCGCCGCCTGCACGTCGGGCTGGTCGAAGGGGTTGATCCCGAGGTAGTGCCCCGCGACGGCGACCGCGAACTCCCAGCGGAAGAACTCGCCCGCGAGCGAGTACGGGTCGGCGATCGCCGGCGCCGCCTCCTGCCGGTCGGGGCCGTCGGGCGACTCGCCCGGCGCCGGGACGAGTCCCTTGCCGAGCTTGCCCGTCGACTCGGCGATCAGCTGCTCGGCCCAGAGGCCGAAGCCGCCGTCCGTCTCGGCGATGCAGATCTTGTCTTTGCCCTCTCTCCAACCCGTTCCGAACCGTCGCCCCAGCTCGAAGCCGGGGTTGCCGTCGTCGCGGCGGCAGAGCTCGACCATGCGGAGGGCGTTGTCGAGGAACCGCTCGAGGTCGACGCCCATCAGCGCGGCGGGCACGATCCCGAACGGCGACAGGGCCGAGTAACGGCCGCCGATCGTCGGCTCGCCGGCGAAGATCTGCCGGAACCCGCGCTCGCGCGCCGCCTGCTCGAGCGCGGACCCGGGATCGGTGATCGCCACGAAGCGGCTGCCGTCCCGGCCGGACTGCTCCCAGAAGTAGTCGGTGTGCGACCGGGTCTCGAGCGTGCCGCCCGACTTCGACGCGGAGATGAAGAGCGTGTTGCGGACGTCGATCTGCGCCTCGAGGTCGCGGATCGCCTGCGGGTGCGTCGTGTCGAGCACGTGCAGGCTCTCGACCTGGAACGTCTGTCGGATCACCTCGGGGGCGAGGCTCGAGCCGCCCATCCCGAGCAGGACGACGGCGTCGAAGCCCTCGTCGGCGACGCCGTCGGCGAACTCGCCCAGCTGCTCCACGCGCTCCCGCATGCGGCCGGGCTCGTCGAGCCAGCCGAGCCACTTCGCCTCGTCGGCGCCGGTCCAGATCGTGGGGTCGCGCTCCCAGATCCGGTCGATCAGATCGCGGCGGTCGGTCGACATCAGGCGGCGGCGAGCGCTCCGCGCTTCGCCTTCACCCCGTCGAGGAGCTCGGCGAACGAGTCGGCGAACTTCTGCACGCCTTCGAGCTCGAGCGTCTCGGTCACGTCGTCGTAGTCGACGCCGACCTTGCGCAGCTTCTTCAGCAGCTCGTGCGCCTCCGCCACACCGGCCGTCACCGTGTCCGCCTCGACCTTCCCGTGATCCTGGAAGGCGCGGATCGTCTCCTCCGGCATCGTGTTCACCGTCTGCGGGCCGATCAGATCCTCGACGTAGACGACGTCGCGGTAGTCGGGGTTCTTCGTCGACGTCGACGCCCAGAGGCACCGCTGCGGGTTCGCGCCCTTCGCCGCGAGGTACTCCCAGCGCGGGCCGCTGAACGCCTGCTGGAAGTGCTCGTACGCGAGCTTCGCGTTGGCGATCGCGAGCTTGCCGCGCAGCTCGAGCGCGTCGCCGGTGCCGATCGCCTCGAGCCGCTTGTCGGTCTCCGAGTCGACGCGCGAGACGAAGAAGCTCGCGACGCCGTGCACCTGGCTCGGCTTGCCGCCGCTCGCGACGAGCCGCTCGAGCCCGCGCAGGTACGCCTCGACGACGTCCTTGTACCGCTGGAGCGAGAAGATCAGCGTCACGTTGATGTTCTTGCCGTGCGCGACGCAATCCTCGATCGCGCCGAGACCGGGCTTCGTCGCCGGGATCTTCACGTAGAGGTTCGGCTTCTCGATCCACTTGAAGAGGCGCATCGCCTCGTCGAAGGTCCCCTCGCGGTCGTAGGCGAGCGTCGGGTCGACCTCCCACGAGACGTAGCCGTCCTGTGCGTTGTCCTCGTGCACCTTGGCGAGGATGTCCGTCGCCTTGTCGACGTCGCGCGCCGAGAGGTTCAGGAAGATCTCCTTCGGGTCGTCCGTCTCCTGCAGCAGCTCGCGGAGCTGCTCGTCGTAGTCGTCGCCGCTCGAGATCGCCTTCTGGAAGATCGTCGGGTTGGACGTCACGCCGACCACGGCGTCCTCGCGCATCAACTTCTCGAGCAGGCCGCCCTCGGTCATCTCACGCGAGAGGTAGTCGATCCAGACCGACACGCCGTGCGCGCTCAGCTTGTGGAGATTCGATTCAGCCATCGCTCATCTGCCTTTCCATCAGTTCCACTTTTCTCAACCGCTCGACGTACCGGTCGCCTCCATCGAAGGTAGCTCGCAGGAACGCCTCGACGAGCTCCGCGGCGAGACTCGGCCCCACGACTTCGGACCCGAGGCAGAGGACGTTCATGTCGTCGTGCTCGACGCCCTGGTGCGCGGAGTAGACGTCGTGGCAGATCGCGGCGCGGATGCCGCGCAGCTTGCAGGCCGCGACCGCGGCGCCGACACCCGAGCCGCAGACGAGGACACCGCGCTCCGCGTCGCCGCGCAGGATCGCCTCGCCGAGCTCCTTCGCCTTGTCCGGATAGTCGATGCGCACCGCATCCGTGTCCGTGCCGAGATCGACGACCTCGTCGCCGCGAGCCGCGAGGGTCGACAGCACGAGCTCACGAAGGTGGACGCCGCGGTGGTCGAACGCGACGGCGACCTTCATCACACGCGGGCGAGCAGCGCCTGTGCGCGCGCGACGATGTTGTCGGTCGTGTAGCCGTACTGCTCGATCACGGTCGTCCCCGGCGCGGAGGCGCCGAAGTGCTCGATCGAGACCGAGTCGCCGGCGTCGCCGACCCACTGCTTCCAGCCGAGCTTCACGCCCGCCTCGATCGAGAGCCGCGCCTTCACGTCCGGCGGCAGCACCTCGTCGCGGTAGTCGACGCCCTGCTCCTCGAAGAGCTCCCAGCACGGCATCGAGACGACGCGCGTCGGGACGTCGAGCTGCTTCGCCGCGTCGACCGCGAGCGAGACCTCCGAGCCGGTGGCGATGAGGATCAGCTCCGGCGTCTCCTCGCTGTCGTGGACGACGTACGCGCCGCGCGCGACGCCCTCGTGCGAGGTGCCCTCGAGCGTCGGCACCTTCTGGCGGGTCAGCGCCAGCGCGACCGGTCCGTCCTCGCGCTCGAGCGCGAGCTTCCACGCGCCGACCGTCTCGGTCGGATCGGCAGGCCGGATGAACCAGAGGTGCGGGATCGCGCGCAGCGCCGCGTAGTGCTCGACCGGCTGGTGCGTCGGCCCGTCCTCGCCGAGCGCGACCGAGTCGTGCGTCCACACCCACACCGTCTGCAGCTTCGAGAGCGCCGAGATGCGCACGGCGTTCCGCATGTAGTCGCTGAAGACGAGGAACGTCGAACCGTACGGCTTGAACATCCCCTCGTGCAGCGAGATGCCGTTGACGATCGCGCCCATCGCGAACTCGCGGATGCCGAAGGCGATGTTGCGGCCCGCGTGGCTCGCGCTGAAGAGGCCGCCGCCCTTGAACTCCGTCTTCGTCGACTCGACGAGGTCGGCCGCACCGCCGACCATCGTCGGCGTGTGGTGCTTGATCGCGTCCATCACCTTGCCGCCGACGTCGCGCGTCGCGAGCTCCTCGCCGACCTCGAAGGTCGGCAGGACGTCCTGCCAGCCCGGCATCGGCTTGCCGGAGTGCGCCTGGTCCCAGCGCTCGCGCAGGCCGGGGTACTTCGCCGACCACGACGACTTCTTCTGCTCCCACGCGGTCTCGAGCTCGACACCGCGCTTCGTGCCGTTCATGTGCTCGGCGACCGCGGGCGGGACGAAGAACGACTTGTCGGGGTCCCAGCCGAGCGCCTCCTTCGTCGCGCGCACCTCGTCAGCGCCGAGCGGCGAGCCGTGCGCCTTCGCAGTGTCGACGGCGGCCGGCGCGCCGAACGCGATGTGCGAGCGGACGACGATCATCGACGGCTTCGCCGTCTCCGCCTGCGCGTTCGCGATCGCCTTCCGGAGCGCGTCGAGGTCGTTCGCGTCCTCGACGTGCTGGACATGCCAGCCCTGGGCCTCGAGGCGCTTGCCCCGATCCTCGGTGAACGAGATCGACGTCGTGCCGTCGATCGTGATGTGGTTGTCGTCGTAGAAGTAGACGAGCTTGCCGAGGCCGAGCGTGCCGGCGATCGAGGCCGCCTCGTTCGAGACGCCCTCCATCATGTCGCCGTCGCCGCAGATGACGTAGGTGTGATGGTCGACGATCTCGTCGTACGGGCGGTTGAAGAGCTCGGCGAGGAAGCGCTCGGCGATGCCGAAGCCGACGCCGTTCGCGAACCCCTGGCCGAGCGGGCCCGTCGTCGCCTCGATCCCGGGCGTGTGGTTGACCTCGGGATGGCCCGGCGTCAGCGACTCCCACTGCCGGAAGCGCTTGAGCTCCTCGAGCGAGAGGTTGTAGCCGGCCAGGTGCAGCGCGCTGTACTGGAGGATGCAGGCATGGCCCGCGCTCAGGACGAACCGGTCGCGGTCGACCCAGTGCGGGTTGGCCGGGTTGTGCTTCATCACCTCCGCGTAGAGGAGGTAGGCGAGCGGCGCGAGCGCCATCGCCGTCCCCGGGTGGCCGGCGTTTGCCCGCTGGACCGCGTCCATCGACAGCGTGCGAATCGTGTCGATCGACAGCTGTTCGATGTCAGAGTTCGTCATGGATCTCCTCGTAGAGCCGCTGCTGTCGTTCCCTCGCCGAACGATATGCCTCTGCCCGCTCCTCCCGCGGATGGAACGTGTCGCCTGTTTCGGCATCAGCCGGGTCGTCGAGGACGGCCACGGCGGCGCCGCGGAGGGATGCTTCGGCCACCGCAGACAGGGTTATCGGCCGCGCGAGCGCGTCGCTGAGGATCTGCACCCAGGCACGGTCCTTAAGGAGCGCGCCGCCCGTGGCGACGATCTCGCGAACGTCCGGTAACAGGTCTGCGATCGCCGCGAAGCGGAAGCCGACGCCCTCGAGGGCCGCGCGGCGGATGTCGGCGGGCGTCGTCTCGAACGTGAGGCCGAAGAGGGCGCCGCGCGCGTCGGGGTCCCAGCCGGTCGAGCGCTCGCCGCCGAGGAACGGCAGGAACGTCAGGCCGTGGTCGTCGCGTGCCTCGCTCCCCCGGTCGGCCAATGTCTGTTCGAGCCAGGCGTGGAGGTTGCCGCCGTCCGAGAGCGCGCCGCCCTCGGCGATCCGGCGCTCGTCGACGCGGTAGAGGAAGAGGCCCGGCTTCGGCTGCGGCCGCTCCGTCTCGTAGAGGACGCGCATCGCCCCCGAGGTGCCGATCATCAGGGCCGCCCGTTCCTCGCTGACGCAGCCGGCGCCGAGGTTCGAGCAGACCGCGTCGAGCCAGACCGGCTGGTCGACGATCCGCGGCAGCCGCTCCTCGTCGAGGCCGAGCGCGTCGAGCAGCTCCGCGTCCCACCCGTTCGTCGTCAGGTCGAGGAGGCCCGTGCCGGAGGCGATCGAGAGGCTCGTCTCGGGCGTCCCGCGCAGGAAGTCGCAGAACGAGACGAAGTGCGCCGCCCGGCGGAACGTGTCGGGCTCGGTCTCGGCGAGCCAGGCGAGCTTCGCCGCCCAGTACGCCGGGTGGAGGTAACCGCCGGTCCGCGCGTGGACGGCGCCTGCGTCCAAGCGCCGCCGGAGCCACTCGGCGGCCGCGGCGCTCCGCGTGTCGCGCCAGCCGAGCAGGGGCGTCAGCGGCCGCCAGTCCGAGTCGACGGCGATCAGGCTGTGCCCGAAGCACGACGTCCCGTCCGGCTCCTCGCCGCCCAAGACCTTGTGACAGATCGTCACGATCTCGGCCGGGTCGTTCGTGTCGTAGTGCTCCTGGTGGAGCTCGCCCTCGGGGTGGCCGCGCTCGTCGAAGCGCTGCGCGCGCACCGAGGAGCTGCCGATGTCGAGGGCGAGGACGCTCACGCGAGCGCCTCCGCCGCGGCGGCGAGCCACGTGCGCGCCCGGACGACGTTCGGCCCGTCGGGTGCGAGCCGGACCGTCTCGAGCGCCAGCTCGATCAGCGCGCGGAAGTCGTCGCCGGCGAACGCCGCCTCGAGGCGCTCCGCGAACTGCTCCGGCTTCACCGCGAGCGCTTCGACCCGCCGTGCCAGCCGCTTCAGCGTCGGCTGCCACGCCCGGTTGAGCGCGAAGAGGATCGCCACCGTCCGCTCGGCGTCGGCGACCATCCGCTGGGCCCGGGCGACGCGCTCGCCCGGACGGGTCACGGTCCGGACCGACTCCGGCGCGTAGCCCGACCACATGTCGGCCGCCTGCTCGATCCGGGCCAGGGCCAGCTCGTCGGGGTAGTCGGCCAGGTACGCCTGCCAGCGCTCGAGCAGACCGCACGTCCGCAGCGAGA
>JBEQUF010000213.1:0-7791 GCA_040349295.1 Actinomycetota bacterium
GCGGCGCTCGGCCCGGCGTTGAAGCTCGGGCCGATCGACGCGCTTCGTCTCGTGGTCGGCGCGCTGCTGCTCGCGTTCGGGCTGCAGTGGCTGCGCAAGGCGATTCTGCGCGCGAGCGGCTTCAAGGCGCTGCACGACGAGGACGAGATCTTCGCGCGCGAGGCGGCCGAGGCGCGTGCTGCCGGCAACGACCTGCGGGCAGGGCTCGACTGGTACGGCTTCACACTCGCGTTCAAAGGCGTGCTCCTCGAAGGCCTCGAGGTCGCGTTCATCGTCATCACATTCGGCGACGCGCAGGGGAGCCTCGGGCTTGCGGCGCTCGGCGCCGGGATCGCGCTCGTCCTCGTCGCCGGCATCGGCGTCGCCGTGCACGCACCGCTGTCGCGGGTGCCGGAGAACACGATGAAGTTCGCGGTCGGCGTGATGCTGACCACGTTCGGGATCTTCTGGGCGACCGAGGGCGTCGGCGCGCACTGGCCGGGCGACGACGCGTCGCTCCCCGGCGTGCTCGCGTTCGTGATCCTCCTGTCGGTCGCTGCCGTCTCGACGCTCAAGCGCCGCCGGACGGCGCTCCAGCCGGCGTGAGGTTCCTGCGCTTCTGGTGGGACTTCGTCGTCGGCGACGACTGGCGCGCCGCGCTCGGAATCGCGGTCGCAATCGGTGCGGCGGCGGCGATCGTCGCCGCCGGCATCGACGCCTGGTGGCTGATCCCCGTCGCAGTGGCGCTCGTCCTGGCCGAGTCGCTCAGGCGAGCGACGGCCCGCTAGCCGCCGATGATTCGCCGCGCGCCGTCGTAATTCGAGGCGTAGTAGCCGGTCATGCTGCTGACCTGCACGACGGTGCCGGTGTGCGGGGCGTGGATGAAGTCGCCCCCGCCGATGTAGATGCCGACGTGGCCGATCCCGTCGAAGAAGACGAGGTCGCCGGGCTCGAGGTCGGAGCGGGAGACCGGGACGCCGACGTTCCACTGGGCACCCGTGTAGTGCGGAAGCGAGACGCCCATCTGCGCGTAGACGTACATGACGAAGCCCGAGCAGTCGAAGCCGGCGGGCGTCGAGCCGCCCCAGACGTACGGGACGCCGAGGTAGCGCATCGCGATCCCCACGACGCCGCCGTACTGCGACGGCGGAGCGACCGTGCCGTCGGGCGTCGACGCGGTGACACCGAACGGATCGCCGGCGGCGGACGCCGATGCGAGCTGCTGGGCCGCGTCGTACTTCGCGCGCGCTGCGGCCGCCGACGCGAGCGCTCTCGCCCTGGCGGCGGCGAGCAGCTGCGAGATCTGGCCGCGAATCGAGTTGAGCAGCCGCTCCTGGTGTGCGAGCTGCGACTGGATCGACGCCTTCGCCGCAGCGCGTTGCCGCACGAGCGAGGCCTGCAGCTTGTGCGCATGGACAAGCGCGCGCTGATGCTGCTGCACCTCTTGCTTGAAGCGGACGACGTCGTGCAGCACGGTGACGTCCTGCGTCGACACGTTGTGCACCGCCTCGATGCGCGTCACGAGATCGGAGATGCTCTTGGCCCCGAGCATGACACCGAGCGTCGACTGGTCGTCACGCGTCTGGTAGATGACGACGAGGCGCTGCATCAACGTCTTCTGCGACTGCCTGAGGTTCGCGCGGGCGGCGCGCAGCCCGACCTTGTTGATCGAGAGGTTGTGCTCGATGTGCTGCAGCTTCGCCGTCGACGCGGCGAGACGCGAGCGTGCGCGCTCGAGGCTCGAGTCGAGCCGGTTCACCTGCGCGAGGACTCGCTGCGCTTCCGCCTTCTTCTGGTCGATCGAGGGGTCGCCAGCTGCCACGCCGGCTGCGACGAGCGCCGCAGCGAGAGCGATGAGGAGTACCGGCGCTTGTCGCTTGTGCAGCTGAATAACGAGCTCCGACTTCCACCGCACGCACCGGCTTCACCGGTACGTCACAAGTGGAGGAGGCTAGCAGGGGTTCCGGACACCTGCAACCGCGTTAAACGCGTAAACCTGCTGCATTTCGGCCGCAGAATCTGCGCGATCCTCCTTGGACCGGACCGCACAAAGTAGACGATTTCGGGCCCTCGACTGTGCTACGGTCCGGCCCTCGTGGGCGCCTCCAGGAGCCGGTTTTTCCCTCGAACTGCGGCACTTTTGGCCTTGACGGCAGCCGGAGCTCTCGCCCTTGGCGCACCCGCAGGCAACGCAGGGCCGGGGACCCTGAAGTCGATCGAGTCGCAGAAGCGCTCGGCGCTGCTCGACCTGTATGCGCTGGACTCGCACGTCACGACTGCGCAACAGCGCCTGAGCGGGTTGCAGCAGCAGGCGATGTCGCTGCGCGCGCAGCAACAGCTCCTGCAACTGCAGCTCGGTGCAACGCGCGTCACGCTGCACCTCTCACAGCAGCGTCTCGCGGAGAACCTGCGCGATCTCTACAAGCGGGGCGACGTCAACACGCTCGCCGTCGTGCTCGGCTCGCAGTCGCTCGACGACGCGGTGACGCAGATCGACACGCTCAACGCGGTCGCGGCGCAGGATCGCCGGATGGTGTCGGCCACGACGCGCGCGCAGCGTCGCCTGCGGGCGCTGCAGCGCACGATCGCAGCACACCGCGCCCGTCTCGCCGCCGCGGTCGATGCGGCACAGCAGACGGTCGACGATCTCCATGCGGCGCGCGCGCAGCGCGTCGCCTTCATCGGCCGGCTGCAGGCGCAGGAGCAGTTGAAGCGCGCGCAGATCGCAGCGCTGCAGGCACGTGTCGCCGCAGCACAGGTGAAGTCGGCGCAGCTGACCGCGGCCGCCTCGAGCTCGCCGAACATCGCCCGCACGACGACGGCCCCGGCGAACCCTGCCGCCGCGACCCCTGCCGCTGCGAACCCGGCCGCCTCGCCGGCGCCGAGCGGCGGCCGGACGATCACCGTCACCTCGACCGGCTACTCGCTCCCCGGTCACACGGCGACGGGGCTCCCCGTCGGGTGGGGCGTCGTCGCCGTCGACCCGAACGTGATCCCGCTCGGCACGAAGCTGACGATCCCCGGCTACGGCGAGGCCGTCGCGGCCGACACGGGCAGCGCGGTGCGCGGCAACGACATCGACATCTGGTTCCCGAGCCTCGCGCAGGCCCGTGCCTGGGGAAAACGAACAATCACCATCACGCTGCACTAGACTTCGGCGGCGCTTTTTCCGAGGGGGAATCGTTTGAGCGAGGCATTGCAGCCAGCACAGGAACGGCAGCCGGAATCGCTTCGGGTGCTGATCGTCGACGACCACGACCTGTTCCGGACGGGTCTCCGGAACCTGCTCGAGGAGCAGGGTGTCACCGTCGTCGGCGAGGCGGGAGGCGGCGCGGAGGCGGTGCGGATCGTCCGCGAGCTCGCGCCCGACGTCGTCGTCATGGATCTCAACATGCCGGGCATGGGCGGCGTCGACGCGACCCGGCACATCACCGCGCATGCACCGCTGACGCGCGTCGTCATGCTGACGATCTCCGACGAGGACAACGATGTCATGGACGCGATCCTCGCCGGCGCCTGCGGCTACCTCCTGAAGGACGCGTCGATCCAGGAGCTGATGGCGGGGATCCGCGCCGCGTCGCATGGCGAGTCGCTCATCTCCCCCACGATCGCCGCGAAGGTCCTGCAGCGCGTGCGCGCGACGAGCACGTCGCCGGAGATCGCCAACACGATCCGCGCCGAGCTGAGCGACCGCGAGATCGAGGTGCTGAAGCTGATCGCGAACGGCAAGGACAATGCCGTCATCGCCGCCGAACTGCACATCAGCCCGAAGACGGTCAAGAACCACATCTCCAACATCCTCATGAAGCTGCAGATCGACAACCGCATCCAGGCGGCTGTCTACGCGGTGCGTTCCGGGATCGTCTAGCTCGCGGCTCTGAGCTTGCGGGCGCGGTCGGCGAGCGTTCCCAGGAGGGAGCGCAGGTGCTCGATCTCGCCGTCGGCGCTCGTCAGCCTCGTGCCGAGCCGGCGGAGCTCCGCGGCCTGGTCGGCGCTCGCGTCCTTCGCCACCTCGACGACGCGTTTCTCGATCCGCAGCCGCTCCGCCTCGAGCGCGAGCGCACGGGCGTAGCCCTCCGTGAGCGTGTCCTCGACGGAGGCGAGCGACGGAGCGTCGTCGCGAAGGAGCTGTTCGATCTGCTGAACCATCGGCGCGGCAGCCATGGGCTGGCCTCCGATTATCGAGCCGGGACTCACGCCTGAGCATGGGCCGGACGGCTCATCTTTCGGCGCGACTGGGCCTACACTGGAGGCAGATGCGCCGGCTGATCGTCGTCTCCGCCGTCGCGCTGGCCCTCGCAGGGCCGGCCGCTGCGTCACTCGGCACGAAGCTCGACACGGCGCTCCGCGTGCCTCATGTCAGCCTCGCCGCGACCGGTGCTGTGGCGATCGACCTCACGACGGGCGAGACGCTGTACAGCCGCAACGCCACGCTGCCGCTGCTGCCCGCGTCGAACGAGAAGCTGACCGTCACGTATGCGGCGCTGACGGCGCTCGGCCCCGACTTCCGCATCGAGACCGACGTGCTGCAGGACGACACGGGCGACCTGATCCTGAAGGGGTACGGCGACCCGACGCTCTCGACGGCGCAGCTGAACGTGCTTGCACGCCAGGTGCGAGCGAGCGGGATCACGCATGTGACCGGCGCCGTGCTCGCCGACGAGTCGTGGTTCGACACGCGGCGCACGGCGTCGGGCTGGAAGGCGTCGTTCTACATCGAGGAGTCGCCGCCGCTCTCGGCCCTCATCGTCAACCGCGGCATCGTCGGCCGCGTCACGTCGCACGACCCCGCGCTGGCCGCGGCGCAGGAGTTCCGCACCGCGCTCGTCCGCGCCGGCGTGACCGTCGCCGGCGCGGCCGCACACGGCAACGCACCGGCGGACGCGACGCTCGTCGCGAGCGTCGACTCGCCCGCGCTGCTCTCGATCGTCCACTGGATGGACATCACGAGCGACAACTTCTATGCCGAGATGCTCGTGAAGGAGCTCGGCGCCGTCCAGGCGGGCAAGGGCACGACCGCGGCAGGCGTCGGCTACGTGACCGGCCTGCTGCAGCAGGCCGGCGTGCCGCTCGCCGGCGTCCGGCTCGTCGACGGCTCCGGCCTCTCGCTCCTCGACCGACTCACCACCGGCTCGCTCGCCTCGCTCCTCTCGCTGATGTGGAACGACCTCGACCTGCGGCTCGAGCTCGTCGACTCGCTGCCGGTCGCGGGACACAGCGGCACGCTCGTCGACCGGATGCGGCACACGGTCGCCGCCGGCGTCGTGCACGCGAAGACCGGCACGACCGACAATGCCTCCGCGCTCTCCGGCTTCGTCGGCGACCGCTACGTCTTCTCGGTGTTGCAGAACGGCTGGCCCGTCTCGTGGACGTGGGCCCGCAAGGCGCAGGACCGCTTCGCGACGGCGCTAGCCGGCGCGGCCGAGCAGTCGCAGTAGGTCGGCCTCCGTCAGCAGCGGCACGCCGGACTTCTCGGCCTTCGTCAGCTTCGACTTGCCGGGATCCTCGCCGACGACGAGGCCGGTCGTCTTGCTCGAGACGGAGTTGCCGACCTTCGCGCCCTGCTCCTCGAGCAGCGCCGCCGCCTCCTCACGCGTGAAGGCCTCGAGCGTGCCGGTGATGACGTACGTCTGCCCGGTCAGCGGGCCTTCGACAGGCTTGTCCTCCTCCCCCGTCTCGAAGCGCAGGCCGAGCTCGCGCAGCTCGGCGACGAGCGCGCGGTTCTCCTCGTCGGCGAACCACTCGACGACCGCCTCCGCGCGGTCGGGGCCGAAGCCCTCGACCTCGGCGAGCTCCTCCTGCGTCGCGTGCATCAGCACGTCGACGTTGCCGACGTGGCGCGCGAGGTTCTGCGCGAGGATCCAGCCGATGCCCGGGATGTTGAGGCCGAGCAGCACGCGCGAGAAGGGGACGCGCGTGCGCGACGCCTCGATCTGCTCGATCGCGTTCGTCGCCGAGATCTCGCCGAAGCCGTCGAGCTCGAGCAGCTGCTCCTTCGTGAGCCGGTAGAGATCCGGCAGCGAGCGGACGAGCCCGCGCTCCCAGAGCACGCGGATCGTCTGCTCGCCGACGCCGTCGATGTCGGCCGGGCCCTGCACCCAGTTGATCAGCGTCTCGAGCCCGCGCGAGGGGCAGGCGCGGTTCGGGCACCGGTGCATCACCTCGCCCTCGGGCTTGACGATCTCGGCGCCGCAGAGCGGGCAGTTGGCGGGCATCGCGAACGGCTTCGTCCCCTTGCGGTGCTTGCCGGCCGGCCCGACGACCTGCGGGATGACGTCGCCCGCGCGCTGGACGATCACGTCGTCGCCCTCGCGGATCTCCTTGCGGTTGATGTCCTCCTCGTTGTGCAGCGTCGCGCGCGAGATCGTGACGCCGCCGACCTCGACCGGCTCGAGCATCGCCCAGGGATTGAGCGCACCGGTTCGGCCGACGCGGATCGCGATCTTGTTCAGCCGCGTCACCGCCGTCATCGGCGCCCACTTGAACGCGCGCGCCCAGCGTGGGCGGGAGTGCAGCACGCCGAGGCGCCGCTGCTGGTCGTAGTCGTCGACCTTGATGACGATGCCGTCGATCTCGTAGTCGAGCTCGGCGCGGCGGAGCTCCCAGTCGCGCACGATCTGCGCCACCTCGTCGATCGTCTCGACGCGCTGCGCGAACGGGTTGATCGGGAACCCGCGCTCCTTGAGCCACTGGAGCGTCTCCCAGTGCGTCCCGAGCTCGAGCCCCTCGCGATGGCCGATGCCGTACGCCCAGAGCGACAGCGGACGGCTCGCGGTGATCGACGGGTCCTTCTGGCGCAGCGAGCCCGCGGCGGCGTTGCGGGGATTCGGCCACGTCGCCTTTCCCTCGGCCGCGAGCGCCTCGTTCGCGGCGCGGAAGCCGGGCAGCGGCATGTACACCTCGCCGCGCACCTCGATCACTGCGGGCGCGCCACCGCCGCGCATCTGCAGCGGGATCGCCTTGATCGTGCGGAGGTTCGGCGTCACGTCCTCGCCCTGCACGCCGTCGCCGCGCGTCGCGCCGCGGACGAAGGTGCCGTTCTCGTACGTGAGGTTGATCGCCGAGCCGTCGATCTTCGGCTCCACGACGTACGCGACCGGCTCGTCGGTCCCCAGACGCTTGCGCACGTCGTCGGCCCATTTCTGCAGCGCTTCGTCGGTCGTCACCTTCTCGAGCGAGCCCATCGGCTGCAGGTGCTCGACCTTCTGGAACTTCGACGACGGCCGCGCGCCGACCCGCTGCGTCGGTGAGTCCGGCGTGACGAGCTCCGGCTGCGCGTCCTCGAGCCGCTCCAGCTCGTCGTAGAGCGCGTCGTACGTCGCGTCCTCCATGATCGGCGCGTCGTCGACGTGATACGCGATCGACGCCTCGTTCAGCTGCGCGCGGAGCTCCTTCGCGCGCTCAGACGGCTGCATAGAGCTCCTCGGCCGTGTCGACGAGCACCGCCGGCTGCTCGGCCTCGAGCTTCTCGCGATCGTGGATGCGGCCCCACGTGACCGCGACCGAGTACATGTGCGCCGCCTTGGCGGCGCGAATGTCGAACGGCGAGTCGCCGACGTAGGCGCAGTCGATCGGGTCGACGCCGAGCCGCTGGGCGGCGAGCAGCAGCGGATCCGGGTCCGGCTTGTGCTTCTCCGTCTCGTCGCCGCCGACGAGCACCTCGAAGAGATGACCGACCTCGAGCCTCGTGAACGCGAGCTCGGCCGTCTTCCGCATCTTCGCCGTGACGACGCCGAGGCGGACGCCCTCCTCGTGCAGGCGGACGATGACGTCCTCGACCCCTTCGCACGGCTGGAGCTCGTCGTGCAGCGG
>JBEQUF010000221.1:0-3308 GCA_040349295.1 Actinomycetota bacterium
CACCCTTCGCGATCGCGCGATCGATGTTGTCCTTCGGCATGGAGTACGACTTCGCCTTCTCGACCGCGTTCTGCAGCGCCAGGTTGCCGGCCGGATCGGGCCCGCCCTCCTTCGCCGCGACGATGATCGCGCGAGAGAGCTTCGAGAAGAGCTTGCCGCGCTTGACGTCGGCCGCGCCCTTCTTGTGCTTGATCGACGACCACTTGCTATGCCCGGACACTGGTTGCCTCCCGTACCTGGTTGAGAAAGAGCTCGTGGATCCGCGTGTCGTCGGTCAGCTCGGGATGGAACGCCGCGACGAGGTTCCGGCCCTGGCGCGCGAGCACCGGATGCCCGTCGACCTCCGCCAGCACCTCGACGTCGTCGCCCGCGTCCTCGATCCAGGGCGCGCGGATGAACACGGCCCGTACCGGCTCCTCGCCGTGGCCGATGTCGAGATCCGCCTCGAAGCTGTGCACCTGGCGCCCGAAGGCATTCCGCCGGACGGCGATGTCGACCAGCCCGAGATGGTCCCGGTCGAGGACGATCATCCCGGCGCAGGTGCCGAAGATCGGCGCGTCGAACTCGCGCAGCGCCTCGTCGAGGCCGTAGAGCTGCATCAGCCGGCCGATCGCCGTCGACTCCCCGCCCGGGAGGATCAGGCCGTCGAGGCCGTCGAGCTGCTCGGGCAGGCGCACCTCGACCGGCTCGGCCCCGAGCCGGCGCAGCACGTCCGCGTGCTCGCGAACGTTTCCCTGCACGGCGAGAACGCCGATCCGAAGCGGCTTTTCCACCGTTCCATGGTATCGGCGGCTATTCGGCCGGCTGCCGCTGCCACGACCGGAGGCCGAGGAGGACGAGCAGGAACCCGATCGCCGCCGCGACGACGATCGGCACCCACACGCGCGGCGGCTCGCCCTGCCCGAACACGAACCCGATGCCGGTGTCGGCCCAGTCGAACGAGAAGTGGACGCCGGCCGCGAACAGGCCGATCGTCCCGTAGACGGCCCAGCTCGACCGGCGGACGGCCGACCCGAGCTGGATGGCGACCACCGAGGCGACGGCGAGCAGCCACCAGTCCGCGGTCGAGGAGTGCCACCAGTAGACGAGCGCCCCGGCGACGAGCCCGCCGGCGACGACGTGCCACCAGAAGCCGTAGACGCGGTTCGACGCCATCCCGATCAGGAAGTAGAGGCCGCCGAAGAGCAGCGTCACGACCGCCGTCCAGCTGCCGCCGCCCGAGACGACGTCCGTGACGAGGAACCAGATCAGGAGCGCGATCGGCAGCACGAGGAGCGGGAAGCGCGTCCGCCCGAGGGCGACGAACGACGCGACGAGCACGATCACGATCAGGAGCCACTGCGCCCAGTGCCAGCCGTCGAACGGCCCGCCCCTGCTGGAGCCGCCGTTCCAGCCCCACCACTCGAACACCGCGCCGACGAAGGTGCCCAACGCGCTCACCGAGAGGAACGCGAAGAGCCCCGCCGCGACCCACGGCCGCATGACGTGACCGAGGACGGCGAGGACCACGAGCATCAGCAGCGTCCAGCCGACGTACGCGACGTCCCCGTACGAGGCGGAGAGATAGGCCGAGGCGGAGCCGGCCGCCGAGAGCACGGCGAAGGCGCCTGCGTAGAGCAGGAAGGTCGACGTCGCCCACGTCGGCTTGCGGACCTCCACGGCCATATGCTCGCCCGGTGATCGGACGGATCGCCTGTGTCGGGGAGGTGATGCTCGACGTCTTCGTCTCCTCGCCGTCACGGCACGGGCCGATCCGGGTGCGTCCGGGCGGGACGCCGGTGAACGCCGCCCTCGCCGCCGGGCCGCGCGCGTTCGTGGTCGGGCGCATCGGGAACGACGCCGCCGGCGCCGCCGTCCGGGCCGGCCTCGCGGGTGCGCGGCTCGCGGTCGACCCGGCGCTGCCCACCGGGACCTTCGTCGAGCTCGCGGACGGGACGACGCACGCCGACCGCGGCGCGAACGCCGTGTTGGCGCTCGCCGACGTGCTGCCGCTCGACGCCGACGTCGTGCTGCTCTCGGGCTACACACCGCTGCCCGTGCTCGAGCACGTCGAGGCGCGCTGGCGCGCCTTCGTCTGCACGCCGACGACGACCGAGATCCCGGAGGCCGCGAACGTCGTCTTCGCGAACGGCGAGGAGGCCGCGCGCCTCGCGATCGGCGAGCGCGAAATCGTCGTCGTCACGCACGGCGCGGACGGAGCCACCGTGAACGGACAGCACGTCGCCCCGACGGGCGACGCCGGCACGGGGGCCGGCGACCGCTTCGCCGGACGCTTCCTCAGCGAGCTGTGACTACCAGCCGCGTGTCTCGAGCAGCTCGCTCGGATCGAGCGACTGCGTCGAGATGCCGACCATCGGCTCGCCGAGGCCGGCGGAGACCCGTGCGACGATCTGCGCGTCGTTGAAGTGCGTCGTCGCCTCGACGATCGCCCGTGCGCGCTGCTCGGGGTCGCCCGACTTGAAGATCCCGGAGCCGACGAACACGCCGTCCGCGCCGAGCTGCATGCAGAGCGACGCGTCGGCCGGCGTCGCGATGCCGCCCGCCGTGAACGTCACGACCGGCAGCCGCCCGTGCTCGGCGACCCAGCGCACGAGCTCGTACGGAGCCTGAAGATTCTTCGCCTCGGTGTAGAGCTCGTCCTCGGCGAGCGAGGTGAGCTTGCGGATGTGCCCGAACACCGAGCGCATGTGCGTGACCGCGTTCGAGACGTCGCCGGTGCCGGCCTCGCCCTTCGTGCGGATCATCGCCGCGCCCTCGGCGATGCGCCGGAGCGCCTCGCCCAGGTTCGTCGCACCGCAGACGAACGGGACCGTGAACTTCCACTTGTCGACGTGGTGCTCCCAGTCGGCTGGCGTCAGCACCTCGGACTCGTCGATGTAGTCGATCTCGAGCGCCTGGAGGATCTGCGCCTCGGCGAAATGGCCGATACGGCACTTCGCCATGACGGGAATCGTCACGGACTCCTGAATCCCCTGGATCATCTCGGGGTCGGACATGCGCGCGACACCGCCGTCGCGGCGGATGTCGGCCGGGACGCGCTCGAGCGCCATCACGGCGACCGCACCGGCGTCCTCGGCGATCTTCGCCTGCTCGGCGGTGACGACGTCCATGATCACGCCGCCCTTGAGCATCTCGGCCATGCCGCGCTTCACGCGGGTGGTGCCGGTGACGGGCGCCTCGTGGGTGTCGTCGACAGCGCCGTCGAGGGCGCCGTCGACAGGGTTCTCGGGGTGCTGCTCAGCCATGCCCCGAGACTAGTCCGCAGAGGGAGGGGAAGCCGATTCGGTATCGACCGGCGCCAGGGCCTG
>JBEQUF010000236.1:0-16671 GCA_040349295.1 Actinomycetota bacterium
TCTCCGCCGCCGTCCGTCGCGGGGAGACCGCCGCCGCCGCCGACCGGATCTCGCGTGTCGCCACGGCGCACCTCTACGCGACGGACGAGCAGATGCACGCAGCATCGGTGTGGTACCGCGCCCAGGCGGCGCGCACGCTCACCCGCGCCCGCATCGGCGTCGTCATCGTCATCCTGCTCCTGCTCGCGCTCTTCGTCTGGTTCTACGTCGGCGCGCTCCGCGGCCGCCGGCGGGCCGAACGGCTCGAGCGCGAACGGGAGCAGCTCTTCCATCGGGCCGCCGACGCCGCGGAGGACGAGCAGCGGCGGCTCGCCGCCGACCTGCACGACGGCCCGATCCAGCAGCTGACGACGATCGCCCTCACGCTCGACCTCGCGGAGATGCGCGGCACCGGGGATCGCACGGCGGTCCTCCAGGAGGCGCGAGCACACGTCGGCGAGCAGATCGAGGCGCTGCGGCAGCTGATGGTGGAGCTGCGGCCGCCGGCCCTCGACACGGTCGGCCTCGTCGGCGCGCTGCGCGACTATCTCGCGCGCTACGAGGAACGGACGGGTGTCGCCACCGAGCTCGTGGCCGACGTCCGGTGCGATCTCGGCCGTGACGTGCAGACGACGCTGTACCGCATCGCGCAGGAGGCGCTCACGAACGTCTCGAAGCACGCGCACGCGGCGAAGGTCTGCGTCACCGTGTGCAGCGACGGAACGGAGGCGACGCTCGAGATCGTCGACGACGGCACGGGCTTCGCCGAGTCCGAGGCCGCAGCGGCAGCGGCGAACCTGCACGTCGGGCTGACGCTGATGCGCGAGCGGGTCGAGCGGGCCGGCGGCGCGTGGCGCCTGACGACGTCCCCGGGCGAGGGCACCGTCGTCCGGGCCGTGCTGCCGGTCTAGCGTCGCGGCGGCGCCGTCGTCTGCCGGACGACGAGCTGCGTCCGCAGCTCGACGTGCGGCGCCTCGATCCGCTGGCCCTCGATCAGCCGCCCCAGCAGGCTGACGGCCATCCGCCCCATCTCGGCGAGCGGCTGCCGCACGGTCGTGAGCGCCGGTGTGACGAGCTCGGCGATCTCGACGTCGTCGAACCCGACCACGGACAGATCCTCGGGGACACGCATGCCGCGCTCGCGCGCCGCCTGCAGCGCGCCGATCGCGATGTTGTCGTTGAAGCCGAAGATCGCCGTCGGCGGCTCGTGCAGGTCGAGGAGGTGGCGCGCGGCGCGCCGGCCCTGCTCGATCTCGAAGTTCGCCTCCTGCACGAGCTCCGGCTCGGTCAGGATCCCGGCCGCGGCGAGCGCGGCCTGGTAGCCGCGCAGCCGGTCCTCCGTCGCGATCCAGCCGCGCGGACCGGTGATGATCGCGATCCGGCGGTGGCCGAGCGAGAGGAGATGCTGCACCGCCGCGTCGGCGCCGGCGGAGTTCGCCGACGACACGGACGGGATGCGGTCGCCGAGCGGATGGAGCGGGTCGACGACGACGAAGTGGTAGCCGTTCAGCAGCAGCGTCTCGAGCTCGGCGGAGGACTCCTGCGGGTTGATGACGAGACCGCCGTCGGTCGTGCCCTGGAGCATCCGCTCGAGCAGCGTCGCCTCGCGGTCGTGCTCGTGCTGCGTGGGGCAGAGGATCAGGCGCATGTCGCGCTCGTAGAGCGCCTCGGCGGCGCCGGAGAGGATGAAGGAGAAGTAGGCCGGGTAGATGAGCGGGACGGTGACGCCGATCAGCCCCGTCCGCCCGGCCGAGAGGCCGCGCGCAGCCCGGCTCGTCGTGTAGCCCTGCTCCCGGACGATCCGCTGGACGAGCTCCCGCGTCTCCGGCGAGACGTCGTCGCGCCCGTTCATCACCCGCGAGACCGTGGCCACGGAGACGCCCGCGAGCTGCGCGATGTCGCGAATCGTGGGCCGGGTGCGTGCTGCGGTGTCCATTGGAACCAACGTTACGGTTGTTCCGGAACAATCTCAAGGTATTTCCGGAACGAATTTACATTCTATCCCCTTGACTCCTGGCGAGCAGAGGCGTTACAACCGCGGAACCGTTGCCGGAAACGTCCGCCATCAGGATCGAAAGGACTGGATCGATGCGATTCTCCGCTCGCCCCAGCCGCCGCGGTGTTCTCACGCTCACCGTGGTGGCAGGCCTCGCACTCTCCCTCGTCGTCCTGCTGGGCAGCGCTTCGGCGGCTGTCCGCGGCGAGGGCGCCGTGTCCGCGGGGCACAAGTGCCTCGTGATGACCGGCTCGGGTGACCCGGCCTTCGTCAAGAACTTCAACCCGTACACCGCCACCGGGCTCCCCAGCGGGACGTTCGTGGACGGCGCGATGTACGAGCCGCTCGTCGTCGTCGGCGAGGGTGGCCTCAAGCCGGTTCCGTGGCTCGCCTCGAGCTGGAAGTGGAGCAACGGCAACAAGACGCTGACGCTGCAGATCGTGAAGGGCGTCAAGTGGTCGGACGGCAAGCCGCTCACCTCGGCCGACGTCGTCTACAGCCTCACCGCCGGCAAGCAGGACGCCTCGATGGACCGCATCGGTCTGACGGGCGCCGGCAACGAGGTCGAGTCGGTCAAGGCCAAGGGCCCGTACACCGTCGTGATCACGCTGAGCTCGGCGGACTCGCAGTTCATCGCTGCGACGCTGAACCGCCAGTTCATCGTCCCGCAGCACATCTGGTCGAAGGTCGCGAAGCCGTCGACGTTCCTGAACCCGACGCCGGTCAGCACCGGTCCGTTCAACGTCATCTCGCGCTTCACGACGCAGGACTACGTCTTCTCGAAGAACCCGCACTACTGGCAGTCGGGCAAGTACGCCCCGAAGATCCCGTGCCTCGAGTACGTGCAGGCCTCCTCGAACGACGCGGCGCTCGCGCTCATCCAGAGCGGCCAGGTCGACTGGACGCACAACTTCGTCCCGAACGTCGAGTCGGCGTACGAGGCGAAGGACAAGGCGCACTACCACGCCTTCTACGCGACGACGGCGTACCCGATCTCGCTGACGTTCGACGACACGCAGTATCCGTACAGCCTGCCGGCCTTCCGGAAGGCGCTCAGCTACGCGATCGACCGCAACTCGGTCTCGAAGCTCGGCGAGTACGGCTATGCGCCGCCGACCGACGCGATCGGCCTCAACGGCCTGTTCCCGAAGTGGGTCGCCGACGCGTCCGTCAAGGCGCAGGCGAAGGAGATGGCGACCTACAACGTGGCGAAGGCGAAGTCGACCCTGACCGGCGCCGGGTTCACGTACAAGGGCAACTCGCTGATCGACCCGAAGGGCAACCCGGTCAAGCTCGACATCCACGTGATCTCGGGCTGGTCGGACTGGGTCGCCTCGAACCAGATCATCACGAAGAACCTCCAGGCGATCGGCATCGACTCGAACGTCGCCCTCGAGCCCGACTGGGGCTCCTGGCAGCCGAACGCCATGGCGACGAAGAACCCGACGCTGCTCTGGCAGGGCGGGTCGCAGGGCTCCCCGTACGGCTACTTCTACGCGAACCTGTCGAAGAACGCCTTCATCCCCTCGGGCACGGACGGCACGCCGACGGGCAACTGGGAGCACTACTACAACGACCAGGCGACGTCCCTCCTGAACCAGTGGAAGACGACGCTCGACCCGAAGAAGCAGCAGTCGCTCGCGACCCAGCTGGAGAAGATCTGGCTGAACGACCTGCCGATCGTCCCGCTCTTCATCGGGCCGCGGTGGTCGACCTACAGCACGAAGTTCTTCCACTGCTTCGACACGCCGAAGAACTTCTGGGGCGACCCGATCTTCACCACCTTCCCCGACAACATCCTCTCCTTTACGCAGATCTGCCCGGGAGGCAAGGCAGGCGCGTAGACCCCGGTCCGCAAGTGACCCTCCAACAGCAGGCCACGGGCGGGAGCAACGCTTCCGCCCGTGGCCTGAGGTAGACCTTCCGATTCGAAGGACCGACTGACCCCGATGCGCTGGATCGCCCGCCGACTCGCCTTTTACGTCTTCGCCCTCTGGGTGGCGTTGACGCTGACGTTCCTGTTGCCGCGCCTGATGCCGGGCAACCCGATCTCCGGCGTGCTCCAGCACCTGAGCCCCGCGCAGATCCAGGCCAACCCGGGGATCATCGCGACGTACGAGAAGCTCCTCGGCGGCGGCCACCAGTCGATCTGGAGCGCCTACGTCGAGTACCTCCATCGTGTCGTGACGCTGAACTTCGGCATCTCGACGTCGAACTACCCGACGAAGGTGAGCACGATCGTCGCGCGGACGCTGCCGTACTCGATCGTCCTCGTCGGCATCGCGTTCGTCTTCTCGTTCATCCTCGGCACCGTCGTCGGGATGATCGCCGCGTGGCGCCGCGGCGGCGGCTTCGACTCCGTCTTCGTCCCGATCTTCATGGTGCTCTCCGCGTTCCCCGCGTACTTCACGGCGCTGCTGCTTCTCTACCTCTTCGGCCTGAAGCTGCACTGGCTGCCCTTCCAGCACGCCTATGACAACGACCTGGCTCCTGCCTGGAACTGGACGTTCCTCTCGAGCGCGATCAAGCACGGCTTGCTGCCGGCGCTCGTCATCGTCTTCACGTACGCCGGCGGCTGGGTGCTCTCGATGCGGAACGTCATGGTCGACACGATCGGCGAGGACTACATCGCGATGGCGCAGGCGAAGGGCCTGCGGGACAGCCGCGTGATGACGCGCTACGCGGCGCGGAACGCGATCCTGCCGCCGCTGAACGGCTTCGCGGCGCAGTTCGCGACCGCGGTCGGCGGCGTCATCTTCATCGAGCTCGTCTTCAGCTACCCGGGCGCGGGCTTCACGCTCGAGCAGGCGGCGCTCGGGAACGACTACCCGCTGACGCAGGCGCTCCTGCTCGTCTTCGCGGTCTGTCCGATCGTCGCGAACTTCCTCATGGACATCTTCAACCTCATCCTCGACCCGCGCGTGCGCACCTCCTGATGGCCCAGCTCCAGCCGAGCCCGGTCGACGAGATGATCGAGTCGGGGACGCCGTCCAATGCGGTGCTCGCGCCGTCGACGTCCCGGCGCGTGCGCCTGCCGGTCTGGCTCGTGCTCGTCGCGAAGAACCCGAAGGCGCGCATCGGCTTCGTCTGCTTCGGCGGCATGGTCGTGCTCGCGCTGATCGCGCCGCTCGTCGCCGACCGGTCGACGGCGCTCGGCTTCAACTTCTACACGGCGCGCCAGGCGCCCTCGTGGCATCACCTGTTCGGCACGACCGACCAGGGATCCGACGTCTGGGCGCAGGTCGTGTTCGGCGCGCGCGCGTCGCTGCTCCTCGGCGCCGGCGCCGCCGCGATCTCGACCGTCATCGCCGCCGTGCTCGGGATCTCCGCCGCCTATGCGGGCGGCATCGTCGACGAGGTCCTCAGCCTCGTCACCAACGTCTTCTTCGTCATCCCGCTGATCCCGCTGCTCGTCGACGTCAACGCGTTCCTGCACCGGCGCGGGATCGTCGTGCTGATGCTCTGCATCGGCTTCACGCTGTGGGCATTCGAGGCGCGCGTGCTGCGCGGCCAGGCGCTGACGCTGAAGAACCGCGACTTCATCCAGGCGGCGAAGGTCGCGGGCGAGCCGACGTGGCGCATCGTCTTCGGCGAGCTGATGCCGAACATGATCAGCCGCATCGCGGCCGCCTTCGTGCTCGTCTTCTACATCTCGATCCTCGTCGCCGCCGGCCTCGAGTTCCTCGGCCTCGGCGACCTGCAGAACCCGAGCTGGGGTGTCGCCCTCTACTGGGCGCAGAACAACTCGAGCGTCCTGCAGGGCGAGTGGTGGGCCTTCGTCTTCCCGGGCCTCGCGATCGGCGTCACCGTGCTCGGGCTGACGCTGATGCTCGCCGCGGTCGACGAGGTCAGCAACCCGCGGCTCCGGGGCGAGGGATGATCGAGACCATGGAGCGGACGACCCCGGCCGTGGAGACGCTGATGGAGGTGCGCGGGCTCCAGGTCGACTACGGGCGCGTCCGCGCCGTCGACGGCGTGGATCTCGACATCCGCGCCGGCGAGGTGGTCGGTCTCGCCGGCGAGTCGGGCTCCGGCAAGAGCACGGTCGCGAACGCGGTCATGCAGATCCTGCGCCCGCCGGCGCACATCGCCGGCGGCACGGTCCGCTTTCGCGGCCAGGACCTGACGCAGCTCGACGCGGAAGCGCTCCGCAGGCACCGCTGGCGGAACGTGTCGATGGTCTTCCAGAGCGCGATGAACGCGCTCAACCCCGTCATGCGCGTCGGCGACCAGTTCGTCGACACGATGCGCGCGCACGAGAAGATCGACCGCAAGCACGCGCTGGGCCGCGCGGGCGAGCTCCTCGAGACGGTCGGGATCGACAAGAAGCGACTGCGCGCGTACCCGCACGAGCTCTCCGGCGGGATGCGCCAGCGCGTGATCATCGCCATGGCGCTCGCGCTCGATCCGGAGCTGCTCATCCTCGACGAGCCGACGACGGCGCTCGACGTCGTCGTGCAGCGCGAGATCCTGCAGCAGCTCGACGCGCTGAAGCGGGACTTCGGCTTCGCCACCCTCTTCATCACGCACGATCTCTCGCTGCTGCTCGAGTTCGCGGACCGCATCAACATCATGTACGCCGGCGAGATCGTCGAGTCGGCGTCGTCGGAGGCGCTGTTCACCGCACCGCAGCACCCCTATACGCGCGGGCTGATGGAGTCGTTCCCGCCGCTGAGAGGCCCGAAGGTGAAGCTCGTCGGCATCCCCGGCTCGCCGCCCGACCTCGTCGCGCCGCCGAGCGGCTGCCGCTTCCATCCGCGCTGCCCGCTGCACACGGCCGAGGAGCCGGAGCGGCGCCGGCAGGAGGAGGAGCGGCCACTGCTGCGCGAGCTCGCACCCGGGCATCTCGTCGCCTGTCACCTGGCGGGTCGCACGTGAGCACGCTCGAGGTCGAGGGCCTCACGAAGCAGTTCCCGGTCGCGAGCGGCTTCCTCACCGGCAAGCGCGGACGCGTGCACGCGGTCGACGACGTCAGCTTCACGCTTCGTCCCGGCCGCATCACGGCGCTCGTCGGCGAGAGCGGCAGCGGCAAGAGCACCGTCGCGCGGCTCCTCGTCCGGCTCTACGACCCGACCTCGGGGACGATCCGCCTCGGTGACCGCGACGTGACGAAGGAGCGCGCCCGCTCGTACCGCTCGCAGGTGCAGATGATCTTCCAGGACCCGTTCGGCTCGCTGAACCCGGCGAAGACGATCCACCACCACATCGCTCGGCCCCTCCTGATCCACGACGTCGTGCCGCGCCACGAGGTCGACGCGCGCGTGCACGAGCTGCTCGAGACGGTCGGGCTCGTGCCGCCGGAGCAGGTCGCCGCGAAGTACCCGCACCAGCTGTCGGGCGGCCAGCGGCAGCGCGTCGCGATCGCGCGGACGCTGGCGGTCGAGCCCGTCGTCCTGCTCGCCGACGAGCCGACGAGCATGCTCGACGTCTCGATCCGCATCGGGATCCTCAACCTGATGCTGCGGCTGAAGGAGGAGCGCCAGATCGCGTTCCTCTACGTCACGCACGATCTCGCGAGCGCGCGGTACGTCGCCGACGACATCCTCGTCATGTACGCGGGGCAGATCGTCGAGCACGGGCCGGTCGAGCAGGTGCTCGCCGAGCCGCTCCATCCCTATACGCAGCTCCTGCTGTCGGCCGTGCCCGATCCGCGGGCGCGGGAGCACGAGACGATCGCCGTGCGCGCGGGCCGCGCGGCCGCGGCGATCGACCCGAAGCCCGGCTGCCGCTTCGTCGGCCGCTGCCCGATCGCGATCCCGGTTTGTTCACAGGTGACACCGCCGCTGGTGGAGGCGACGCCTCTGCAGAGCGCGAGATGTCACGTCAACGCACCAGCACCGGAGGCAATCCAATGAGTGAGTTCACCTGGGGCGTCGCGACCGCGGCGTACCAGATCGAAGGGGCCGTCGACGAGGACGGCCGCAGCGAGTCCATCTGGGACCGCTTCTGCGCCACTCCGGGAAAGGTGCGCGCCGGCGACACCGGCGCGATCGCATGCGACTTCTATCACCGCTATCCCGAGGACATCGAGCTGATGCGCGACCTCGGGATCGGCGCCTTCCGCTTTTCGATCGCCTGGCCGCGCGTCATGCCGGACGGGCGCGGCCGCGTCAACGCCGCGGGTCTCGACTTCTACGACCGGCTCGTCGACGACCTGCTCGCGGCCGGCATCCAGCCGTTCCCGACGCTCTACCACTGGGACCTGCCGCAGGCGCTCGAGGACGAGGGCGGCTGGCGCTCGCGCGCGACCGCGCAGGCGTTCGTCGAGTACACCGAGGCGGTCGTCGCTCGGCTCGGCGACCGCGTCACGCACTGGATGACGCACAACGAGCCGTGGGTCGTCGCCTGGCTCGGCTACGGGCTCGGCGTGCACGCACCCGGGCGCACGAGCGAGCAGGAGGCGGTCGACGCGGCCCACCACGTGCTGCTCTCGCACGGCTGGGCGGTCGAGGCGATCCGCCGCGAAGCGCCTGAGGCGCAGGTGGGCATCGTCCTGAACCTCGAGCACGTCGACTCGGCATCCGACAGCGAGGCCGACCGGGCTGCCGCGTGGCAGATGGACGGCCGCGCGAACCGGTGGTTCCTCGACCCCATCTTCAAGGGCTTCTACCCGGAGGACGTCGACTACTCGCCGCCCGTGCAGGACGGCGACCTCGCGGCGATCTCGACGCCGATCGACTTCCTCGGCGTCAACAACTACTTCCGCTTCGTCGTCTCGGAGGGGCCGACGGTCGTCGAGCTTCCGGGCGTGCAGCGCACGTCGATGGGCTGGGAGGTGCATCCCGACGGGCTGTACAAGCTGCTGCTGCGCGTCGCGAAGGACTATGCGCCGAAGGCGATCTACGTCACCGAGAACGGCGCCGCGTTCGAGGACGTGCGCGGTCACGACGGCAGCGTCCGCGACCCGGAGCGCACGGAGTACCTCGCCGGGCACATCGACGCCGTCTGGCGCGCGCGCAAGGAGGGCGCGCCGGTCGAGGGCTACTTCGTCTGGAGCTTCCTCGACAACTTCGAGTGGGCCGAGGGCTACTCGAAGCGGTTTGGCATCGTCTTCGTCGACTACCCGACGCAGGAACGTGTGCCGAAGGACAGCTTCCACTGGTTCAAGCAGCGGATCCGGAGCCTGCAGCCGGCATGAGGATCGGACTGCAGCTCTACACGGTTCGCGAGGCGGCGGAGGCCGACCTCGAGGGAACGCTCCGCACCGTCGCCGCGCTCGGCTACGAGGGCGTCGAGCTCTACTCGCTGCACGGTCGCAGCGCCGCCGACGTGCGTGCGCTGCTCGACGAGCACGGACTTGCGGTCGTCGGGCGCCACGTGCCGCTCGACGCCGACGCCGACGACCTCGCACGCGATGCCGAGGCCCTCGGGTGCGACCGCGTCGCGCTCGCGTGGATCGAGCCGGTCGACACGATCGAGGAGCGCGACGCGTCCCTCGGGCAGATCGTCGGCTTGGGCGAGCGCCTGCGCTCCGCCGGCCTGCGGTTCGGGTTCCACAACCACTGGAGCGAGGTGCCGACGTTCGACGACGGCAAGTCGCTGCTCGACCTGTTGCCCGAGTGGATCTGGCTCGAGCTCGACCTCGGCTGGGTCTGGTGGGCGGGCCGCTCGCCGGGCGAGCTGCTCGAGTGGGCGAAGGGTCGCACGCCGCTCGTGCATCTGAAGGATCTGCGCGCGCGCGACACGCGCGAGTACGTTCCGGTCGGCGAGGGCGGTGTCGGCTACGGCGCCGTCATCCCGCTCGCCGCCGAGCTCGGCGGCGAGTGGGGGATCGTCGAGCAGGACGAGCTCGACAGGCCGCTCGCCGACGCGCTCGCGCGATCGATCGAAACGGTGAAGGAGGCGGCATGAACGTCGGGGTCATCGGGTGCGGGATCATCGCGCACAACTACGTCGACGGCTCGGATGCGTTTCCGACCTTCGACGTCGTCGCGTGTGCGGACGTCGACACGGCCTTCGCGTCGGCCTTCGCCGAGACGCACGGCCTCGAGGCGATGGGCGTCGAGGAGCTGGTCGCGGCCGACGGCATCGACGTCGTGCTCAACCTGACGCCGCCGGCGGCGCACTTCGCGCTCGTCGCGGCGACGCTCGACGCCGGCAAGCACAGCTACACCGAGAAGCCGCTCGCCGTGTCGGTCGACGCGGGGCGGACGCTCGTCGCGCAGTCGCACGAGCGCGACCTGCGGGTCGGCTGCGCGCCCGACACCTTCCTCGGCAGCGCCTACGAGACGGCGCGGGCGGCGATCGAGCGCGGCGACATCGGCGTCCCGATCGGCGCGCAGGCGCAGCTGCTGACGGGCGGTCCCGAGGGCTGGCATCCGAACGCCGACTTCTTCTATCGGCAGGGCGGCGGGCCGCTGCTCGACGTCGGGCCGTACTACTTGACGGCGATGGTGTCGCTCTTCGGGCCCGTCGCGGCGGCGACCGGCTTCGCGTCGACGCCGACGCTCGAGCGTGAGCTCGGGGTCGGCCCGCGGGCCGGCGAGCGGTTCGTGACCGAGGTGCCGACGCACGTCGCGGCGACGCTGCAGTTCGCGTCGGGCGTCGTCGGCACGCTCACCGTGAGCTTCGAGGCCCGCGGCCGCTACGAGAGCGGCATGGTCGTGCACGGGACGGAGGGCTCGCTCCGGCTCCCGGACGCGAACGCGTTCGGCGGCGACATCCGTCGCAAGAACGGCCGCGGCGAGTGGGAGCACGTCGAGTACGAGTCGCGCGGCGGCATGGAGACGCGCGGGCTCGGGCTGCACGACCTGATCGAGTCGCTCGAGGCCGGCCGTCCGCACCGCGCGTCCGGCGAGCTCGCTTTGCACGTGCTCGAGACGATGCACGCCGTCCTCAAGGCGGCCGACGACGGCACGACCGTGGAGGTCTCGGCCCCCGTCCTGGCGTAGGCCTCGATGATCCGCGTCCTCGCAGCCGCCGCGTTCACCGTGACGCACCTCGTCGCGCACGACCCCGCGCTCGTCAACGGCTGGGGGCTCGCTGCGTCGCCGACCGGGCCGTGGTGGGTGGCGAGCGAGGCGCGGGACGTCAGCACGCTCTACGCCGGCACCGGCAAGAAGCAGGCGCTGACGATCCGTGTGGCGGGCGGCCCGACGGGCGTCGTCTACTCCGGCGGCAAGGGCTTCGTCGTCCACGCGAACGGCCGCTCCGGCCCGGCGCGGTTCATCTACGCGTGCGAGGACGGGACGATCCGCGCCTGGTCGCCGACCGTGCCCGACGGCTGGTCGAAGGAGGCGGTGCCGGCGGTGGTCGAAGGGCCGACGGGCGCGATCTACCGCGGCGTCGCGCTCGCGCACGGCCGCCTCTACGCGACCGACTTCCACAACGCACGCGTCGTCGTGTTCGACTCGCACTGGAGGCGAGTGCTCCGGCGCGGCGCGTTCACCGACCCCACGATCTCGGCGTGGTACGCACCCTTCGGCATCGCCGCCTTCGGCGACCGGATCTTCGTCACCTACGGCTACCGCGCGCCGGTCAACGGCAACGACGCGCCGACCGGCGGCTACGTCGACGAGTTCGACCTGAACGGCAGGCTCGTCGCGCGCGTCGGCCGCCCGGGCGAGCTCGCCGAGCCGTGGGGCGTCGCGCTCGCCCCGAAGGGCTTCGGCGATCTCGGCGGCGCGCTCCTCGTCGCGAACTTCGGGACAGGCCGGATCAACGCGTACGTCCGCAGCGGCCGCGGCTGGACGCTGCGCGGCGCGCTGCCGGTGAAGGCGCCCGGCGTCTGGGGGATCGCGTTCGGCAACGGCGGCATGGCCGGGCCTCGGACGACGCTCTTCTACGCGGCCGGCCCGCACAGGTGGCTCGGCTCCTCGGAGAGCGGCGTCGGCGGCGTGCTCGGCGCGATCAGCCCGGCGCGCTGACCCGGACGACGAGCTTCCCCTGCGTGTGGCCGTCGCCCATCGCGGCGAGGGCCTCGGCAGCCTCGACGAACGGATAGACACGGTCGACGAGCGGGCGCACCTTGCCCGCCTCGATCAGCTCCCGCAGCGTCGCCAGGTCGGCGCGGTTCGGCTTGCAGATGAAGAAGACGAGCGTCTGCCGGCCGACGCGCGACGTCAGCCAGAGCCGTACGAGCCGGCCCATCGGGCCGGTGAGGCGGTTGCCCGACGGCAGGCCGGCCAGGATCAGGCGGCCGCCCGGCGCGAGCACGCGCCGGTTGCGGCGCCACGAGTGCGTCCCGGCCACGTCGACGATCAGGTCGAACCGCTCGCCGAGCGTCGTGTAGTCGTCCGTCGTGTAGTCGACGACGCGGTCCGCGCCGAGCTCGCGGGCGCGCTCGACGTTGCGCGTGCTGCACACCGCCGTGACGTGGCCGGCGCCGAGCGCCTTCGCGAGCTGCACGGCGAAATGGCCGACGCCGCCCGACGCGCCGTTCACGAGGACGCGCTGGCCGGGCTGCAGCTGCCCGTGGTCGCGGATCCCCTGCAGGGCGGTCATGCCGGCGACGCCGACCGCGGCCGCCTCCTCGATCGAGAGGTTCGCGGGCTTGCGCGCGACGGCCATCTTCGCGTTGACGTACTCGCCGAGGGCGCCGTTGCGGCACCCGTAGACCTCGTCGCCGACCGCGACGTCGGTGACGTTCCGGCCGACCGCGTCGGCGATCCCGGCGAAGTCGCTGCCGATGCGCGGATCCTTGGGACGGAGGAACCCGCCGATCATCGGGCGCATCAGCACCGCGACTCCGCCGAGGCTGTAGAAGTCGCTCCGGTTCACGGAGGACGCGAGCACGCGGACGCGCACCTCGTCGTCCGAAGGCTCCTGCATCGGCAGCTCCGCCAGCTGCACCACGTCGTGCGGCTTCCCCCAGCGCCGCCTCACCATCGCCTGCATCGCGTCTCCTCTACGGTGTAAGTTTACGGCGTAAGTAAGACATACACCGTAAGCTCCTGTCAAGCCCGTGTCCACGAGATCCCGCACCCGCAAGCCGCTGACGAGGGAACGCGTCCTCGAGCAGGCGATCGCGCTCGCCGACGAGAGCGGCCTCGAGTCCCTGAGCATGCGCAAGCTCGGCCAGGCGCTCGGGGTCGAGGCGATGTCGCTCTACAACCACGTCGCGAACAAGGGCGAGCTCGTGGCGGCGATGGTCGACGCCGTGATCGAGCGGTTCGAGCTGCCCGACGACGAGCCGGCGTGGGATGCCGCGATCCGCCGCTGCGCGATCTCCGCCCACGACGTGCTGATCGAGCACCGGTGGGCGTGCAGCCTCGCACTCGTGCCGAGCGACCCGAAGACGGTCTCCGGCCCGCGCATCCGCTACATGGAATGGCTGCTGCGCACGCTGCGCGAGGGCGGCTTCTCGGCGGAGCGCGCCTACTCGGCCTACCACGCGATCGACAGCCACATCTTCGGCTTCACGCTCTGGCAGATCGGCCACGGCCAGGCTGCGGCCGCGTTCGCGCCCGGTGACGGCGAGTCGTTCGAGGACTGGGCGGCACAGCTGCTCGAGCAGATGCGGCCGAGCTTCCCGTACCTCGCCGAGCACGGCGAGCAGCATCTCTCCGACGACGCGCCGACCGGCCGCTCGGAGTTCGAGTTCGCGCTCGACCTATTGCTGGACGGCCTGCGCCGACTGCAGTGAAGCCGCAGCCGTCGCGACGTCGCGCGGATACGTGCGCACGCCGCGGTACAGGAAGATCGCGCTGCCTGCGAGCGGCACGAGCATCACGGCGAACGTCCACTGCAGGCCCGAGCGGCCGCCGCCGAAGACGTAGTCCGACACGCCTCCGAAGACGAGCGGGGCGAGCGCCATCGCACCGGTGCGGACGAGCGTGCGCACCGACTCCGCGCGGCCCCAGAGGAGCGGCACCATCACGTCGAGGCGCGCCGCGTCGAGCGCCGGGTTCTGCGCGGAGAGGAAGAGCGCCGCGACCGTGATGTAGGGCAGCGCCGACAGTGCGCTGCGGGTGAAGATCGCAGGCGCGAAGAGGACGACCGTGAGCGTCGCGCTGACCGCGCTGACGAGGATGCGTCCGCTGATCACGCCGCGGTGCAGGAGCCGGTCGCCGAGCGAGCCGCCGAGCAGGACGCCGAGCACCGAGCCGCCGCCGACGACGACCAGCACGAGCGTGCCCAGCACCTGTGGGATCGAGTACTGCTGCGTGACGAACTCGACGCCGAAGGTCTGGACGCCGGCGAGGAAGTAGTAGCCGAGCGCGCTCGCGACGATCAGGACGACGTTCGTCCGCACGTGCAGCACGTAGCGCGCCGCGTCGAGCAGGCCGAGCCGCCGCGGGTCCTCGTGCAGCACGAGCTCGGGGTGCGGCTCGACGCCCTTCTCGAGCACGAGCCGCTGTGCGTCCGTCGCCTCGTGCCCGCCGTCGGCGTGCGAGCCGCGCTGGGGCTCGGGCAGCCGCAGGACGAACCACGCGAGGACGAAGGCCGGGATGGCGAGGATGACGAACGCCGCCCGCCACGACAGGGCCGCGATGTCGCCCGTGACGCTGAAGCCGATGCCGGCGCCGACGACCTCGCCGGCGAGGATGTAGCCGAAGATCCGGCCGCGCTCGGCCGCGTCGAACGAGTCGCCGATCAGCGAGGCGACGAGCGGCCCCGCGGCCGCGGTGACGCCGCCGAGGAGGACGCGCGTCAGCAGCAGGTCGCCGAAGCCCGAGACGGTCGCGCTCCACAGCATCGCCGCGCCCCAGACGACGATCGCGGCGCCGAGCACCCACGTCCGGCGTACGCGGTCGGCGAGCACGCCGAACGGCAGGCTGGCGATCGCGGCGACGATCGACGTCACGGAGACGAGCAGCCCGATGTCGGTGTTGTTGATGTGCAGGGCGTGCCGGAGCGGCGTCGCCGCGGCGCCGACCGTCGACGCGTCCGCGCTCGAGAGCGCGAGCACGGAGGCGAGGATCACCACGACGCGCGTGCGTTCGGCACCGCCGATCCGGTGCTCGACGGCGCGGCCGAGCCAGCGGAACGCGCTGCCTAGGAGAGCGCCCGCCGGAGTCCCTCGATGTCCGGCGATCCGAAGACGAGCCGGTTGCGGGTCGCGACGTAGACGAGGTCGAGGTCGACGCCGGCCTTCGCGACCTTCGCCGTCAGGTCGGCGAGCACGCCGGGGTTGTCCTCGACGTCGACGACGACCACCTCCTGCTCGCGGCTGACGCCGACGTGTGAGATCGCGAGCGCGTGGCGCACGGCCTCGGCGTGCGGGACGAGGATGTGCAGCTCGACCGTCTCGTGCGTGCCGAGGCACGTCGCGGCGGCAAGGTTGACGCCGGCGTCGCTGATCGCCTTCGCGAACGACGCGAGCGCGCCCGGCTTGTTGGGGATCTCGACGACGAGGTCGTGCATGTCACACCTCCGCGAGTCGCGCGACGATCGGCGCGACGACGCGTTCGACGATGCGCGCCGGCTCCGAGCCGGTGAGCGAGAGCTGCAGATGCGTCATGCCGAGCTTGGCATACGGCTCGATCGTCGCCACGAGCTCGTCCACGTCGGTCTCCTCGTTGACGCGGCCGAGCATCGTGTCGCGGATCTCCGAGCGGTCGCGGCCGACCTCCTCGCAGTGGCGCGCGAGCACGTCGAGCTTGTGCTGGACCTCTTCCGGCGACGACGGGAAGAAGTTGTTCATGTCGGCGTACTGCGCGACGAGGCGGAGGAGCTTCCGCTCGCCGCTGCCGCCGATCAGGATCTTCGGCCGCGGCTGCTGCAGGGGCGGCGGCACGTTCAGCGTCTCCGCGAGCTCGTAGTGCGTGCCGCGGTAGGGGCCGTTGTCGCCGCTCCACATCTGCAGGCAGATCTGCAGCGTCTCCTCGAGCCGCTCGAGGCGCTCGGCGATCGGATAGAACGGGACGCCGAGCCCGACGTGCTCGCGCTCGTACCACGCCGCGCCGAGCCCGAGCATCGCGCGCCCGCCGGAGAGGACGTCGAGCGTCGTGACGATCTTCGCCAGCAGGCCGGGGTAGCGGTAGCCGACGCCGGTCACGAGCAGGCCGAGCGTCATCGTCTCGGTCCGGCCCGCGACGTAGCCGAGCGTCGTGTAGCCCTCGAGCATCGGCTCCTCGGCGCGCGAGAAGGCCTCCATCTGGAAGTAGTGGTCCATGCACGTGAACATCGTGCAGCCGGCCGCCTCGGCCGCCTGCGCGGTGTCGCGGAGGTGTGTCCGCAGCCGCTCCGGCCCGCCGGAGAGCGTGAAGTTCATGAAGTGGATCCCGACGTCCATGCCGGGGAGACTATGTCGTACGATCCGCCGGTGAGCGGCCGGTCGCTACGCCGGTTCTGGAGCCTCGACGCCTTCCGGCTCGCTCTCCGCGCGGCGGTCGTCATCCCGCTCGTGTTTGCGTTCGCGCGCGAGGTGATCGACCGGCCGCAGACCTCGCTCTTCGCCGCCTTCGGCTCGTTCACGTTCCTCGTGCTCGTCGACTTCGGCGGCCTCCGGCGCGTGCGTCTCGTCGCGTACGCGGGGCTCGCGGCGACGGGAGCGGCGCTCGTCGCGCTCGGCACGCTCTGCTCGCATAACAGCGTCGTCGCGGCCGTCGCGATGCTGGCCGTCGGCTTCGCGGTGCTCTTCGCGGGCGCGTTCAGCGGCTACGTCGCCGCGGCCGCGAACGGCGCCATCCTCCTCTTCGTCCTGCCGGCGAACAATCCGGCGCCGGCGTCCGCGATCCCCGACCGCCTGCTCGGGTTCGCGCTCGCGAGCGTGGTCGGGACGGCGGCGGCGCTGCTCCTCTGGCCCTCGCGGC
>JBEQUF010000240.1:0-16439 GCA_040349295.1 Actinomycetota bacterium
CGGTCAACGGCCACGCCGGATCGACGTCGATCACGGTCGGCGACAACGCGACGATCACCGCCACGATCGCGCCGGCGAGCGCGACCGACACGACGACCCCGACCGGCACCGTCACCTTCTACGACGGCACCGGGCAGAGCAACCTCCTCGGGACCGCGACGCTCTCGGGCGGCGTTGCCACGCTCGCTCCGAATCCGACGTTCTCACAGGCCACGCACACGATCACGGCCGACTACAGCGGCGACGGCTTCTACTCCGGCTCCACCGGAACCTTCACGCTCACGGTCAACGCGGGGGCGCCGCAGACGATCGCGACGACGACGAAGGTGACGACGAGCCCGACGGTGATCCGCACGGGCGGCCTGCTGACGATCACCGCGGCGATCTCCCAGAACGGCTCCTCCTCGCACCCGCTCGGCGGGCTCGTCCAGTTCCTGATCGACGGCCAGCCGGCCGGCGCGGCGATCGCGCTGCAGCTCCTCGGCTCGAGCGGCACGGCGATCCTCCTGAACGTCGGCGGCTGGAACCCCGGCGTCCACACGATCACGGCGCAGTACCAGGGCGACACCTTCAACACGCCCTCGACCGGCCAGATCACGATCACCGTCCTCGACAACAAGCTGGCGACGCTGACGCTGACCGGGCCGGCGACGACGGTCGTCCGCACCGCCACGACGCTCTCGGCGAAGCTGACCGGGACGGGCGGCGCTCCGATCGCCGGGCAGGCGGTCACCCTGACCGCCGCCGACGGTGAGACCTGCACGGCGACGACGGCCGCCGATGGCACGATGAGCTGCGGCCCGTTCACGTTCGCCCACGCCGGCCCGATGGCGATCACCCTCGCCTCTGCGGGCGACGCCACCTACGGTCCCGGCGCGGGCACCGGCTCGATCACGGTGCAGCCGGCCACCTCGACGATCGTCTACACGGGCGCCGCGCGCGCCGGCACGAATCAGCCGGCGACGCTGAGCGCGCACCTCACCGCCCTCGGCGCACCGCTCGCCGGGCGGCATGTCGTCCTGACGCTGAACGGCAACCCGGCCGAGCAGTGCGCCGGCGACACGGACTCGAACGGCAACGTGTCGTGCACGGTGACCGTCAGCGAGGCGGCGTCGACGACCCCGTACGCCGTGACCGCGTCGTTCGCCGGTGACGGCGACGACACGGCTGCGACGGCGACCGGCGCCCTCACCGTCTCGTCGCAGCAGACGACGACCCTGACGTACACCGGCTCCACCTCCGCCGCGGCCGGCGGCAGCGCGGCTCTCTCCTTCTTCCTCGCCGATGCGAACGGTCACGCCGTCGCGAGCGAACCGATCTCGATCACGCTCAACAGCGTGACCTACACCGCGACGACGGGCTCGAACGGCATCGCAACGGTGACGGTCACCGCGCCGGCCGCTGGCGACTACACCGTCGCAGGCTCCTTCGCAGGCGACGCCGCATACGCGAGCTCGACAGGGAGCGGCCGTCTGCACGTCACGGGCCTCGCGACGACGATCGGTTACCTCGGGCCGCTCAGCGCGACGTTCGGCTCGAAGGTCTATCTCTCCGGCTATCTCCTCTCCGGCACGACGCCGCTGAGCGGGAAGACGGTGACGCTGTCGCTTCCGAACAACGGCGGCAGCTGCACCGCGACGACGTTCCTCGGCATCGCGGTGTGCACGACGCCGCTGACGCTGCCGAACACGCCCGGCGTGACGCTGACGGTCACGGTGTCGTTCGCAGGCGACAGCACCTACGCACCGTCGACCGGCACGGGCAGCCTCGCGATTCCGAAGGCGGCGACGACGCTCACGCTCGACGCTGTCACCGCGGTGCAGTACGGCGGCTCGGTCACGCTCGGCGCGACGCTCACGCGGAGCGCCGACAACGCGCGTCTCGCCGGCAAGAGCGTGACGCTCACGTTCGGCACGCAGAGCTGCACCGCGACGACCGACGCCAGCGGACATGCGACGTGCAGCGTCACGCGCGTCGGCGCGCCGTACGGAACGAAGACCGCAGTCACCGCGACGTTCGACGGTGACAGCGCATATCTCGCATCAAGTGCGAAGAGCGGTTCGAACCCGTGCGTGTTCGGCAGCGCACCCGGTCACGGTCTCTTTGTGATCGGCGACCGCACGTCGTGGAACTCGAGCATCACGTTCTGGGGCTCGCAGTGGTCGAAGTCGAACTCGCTCAGCTACGGGTCGCCGTCGAGCTTCAAGGGCTTCGGCGACGACGACGATGATGACGACACGCCGACGTGCAACGCGAGCTGGACGTCGCGCACCGGTAACAGCACGCCGCCACCGGCCGGTCCGCTTCCGCCGTACATGGCAGTCGTCGTGTCGAGCAAGGTGACGCAGAACGGCTCCGTCATCTCCGGCGACGTGAAGAAGGTCGTCATCGTCGCGACGAACGGTGGCTACGACTCGAACCCCGGCCACGCAGGCACGGGGAACGTCGTCGCCGTCCTCTGCGGCGGCTGATCCAGGACCACCCTTTCGGGTGGCCCCGGTCGCGCGCTTCCGTTATCGCACGCTCGAGGAGCGTTGCCGATGCCTGGAGCAATGGCTCGGCTCGCACTCCTGCTGGCACTCGCACTCGTCGCCGCACTCGTCGCGTCGCTGCACGTGACGGCGTCGCACGCGTCGACGTCGGTGCCTACCGCCAACGGCTTCGCGGGTCCGGTGTCCTCGGCGCCGCGCGCGATCGACCGCGACCTCGAGACGACGTCGCAGGGATCGCTGCATCGCGTCGCATGCGGCACCGGGAACGGGCTGCGGTGCTGGGTCGCAGGCCGCTGACCTGAGCCTCGACTCGAGGTCGAACCCCGTCCGACAGGCCTTCCGTCCCTCACCCAGGCGGGGGATCTTCGGACAATTCATACGGGTTTCCTACGCGAAACTCCTCAACTCCGCGTACCCCGCCGGCCGAAAAACCATGTGGAGACGCACACCAAAGGGGTGTGCGTGGTTGATCGGAAATCAATGGCGAGCTTCCCGAATGTTCTACGTGCGGTGCCCCGTTCGGCTGAGGCCGGACGCGCGCTGCTGCTCGCCTTCTCCGACAAGCGTGCGGCGAACTCCAACGCCGCCGTCGACGCCGCAGTCGTTGCGACCTTCGAGCTCGCCACTCTCCACCGCAACGATCTGACGTCGGCTTCGTCGTGGACTTCCGGGGTGCTCGCGTGATCGCGCGCACCCTGGAGCCGCGGCGCCTCGTCGCCCTTGCCGCACTCGTCGTCGCGTCGCTCGCCGGCGTGACGGCGCTCGTCGTGCTGGGCGGCTCCGATCACCAGGCTCCGAAGCACGACACGTTCGTGTCGAAGCAGCTCGGCCGTCGTTCTGCGACGGCGACGCTCGAGCGCACGCCGCAGCGCGACGTGCACGTCAGCGTGAAGAGCAAGAGCATCTCCGTCGCCAGCGGCTCGCATCGCGTCACGCTCGGCGACACGACGAAGGGCGGCGAGTGGACGAGCTATGAGAACGGTGCACGTCGCGCGACGCCGTTCGGTCACGAGACGGTCGTCGTCACGAAGCAGACGACGGAGCAGTTCCTCACCGTCAATCGTCACCTCGGCGACCACGACTGGTCATGGAACCTGAAGAGCCTCGGGCTCACGCCGCGCGTCGGCAACGACGGTGCCGTCGGCTTCCTCGACGGTCACGTCCTCTCGAACATCTCGATCGCGGCGCCGCACATCTACGACGGCGCCGGTCACGACATCACGCCGAAGGGCACGCAGTGGTACACGGCCAACGGCAAGCTCTACCTCCAGGTCGACGACTCGAAGCTGCCGACGCCGTACGTCATCGATCCGGCGATCACGATCCGCACGTCGACGTTCACCGGCGGTGCCGGCACGTCGATCGCGCTGACGATGCCGGCCGGCTATCGCGTCGGCGACGTGGTCGTCGCACAGATCGACGCTCGCAGCGCCACCGCGACGATCACGAAGCCGGCCGCGTTCACGCAGATCAGCACGACGCAGACGAACTCGACGCACGAGATGGGGCTCTACTATCGCCAGATCGCGAACGGCGACGCGACGAGCTACACGTTCACGCTCAGCGCGTCGAACGAGTGGGCCGCGTCGCTCGTCGTCCTCGCCGGCGTCAACGGCGGCACGGCGCCGACGGTCGGCACCGCGAACAGGCCGACGGCCACGAGCACAACCGCCAGCGACAATGCAACCGCCAACGTCGCGGCCAACACGCTCGTCCTGAACTCGTTCGCGATCGCAAGCGGCACGGCGACGGCTTCTCCGTATTACTCCACTGCAGGCGGCACGACGTTCATCGGGAACGCGCAGTCGACGAACGGCACCGCCGCGAACCGCGTGTCGATGGCGGAGACCTACACGTTCCAGACGACGGCCGGCGCTCCGACCGCACGCTCGTCGACGTTGAGCGGCGGCACCGCGTCGCGCACCATCGGCTGGCAGACGGCCTGGCCGATCGACACGACGGCGCCGACGACGCTTTCGATGACGAACCCGGGCCTGACGCTGCACGGCACCGTCAGCCTCAGCGGCCAGGCGACCGAGACGAACTCGTCGCTCGACCTCGTCTTCCAGTACTCGCCGGCCGGCGCCAACACCTGGTCGACCGCCACGACGGCCACCGCTCTCTCCGGGACATCCACCTCGGCGAGCTGGGACACCACGGGTGTCGCCGACGGCTTCTACGACCTGCGGATGGTCGCCCGGAACGGTGCGTGGGCCACGGGCGACACCGACACCGCCTCCACGACCTATACGAACGTGCGCGTCGACAACAGCCCGATCAGCGGCCAGACCTTGACGATCCAGCCCCTGACCGGCACGAGCGCGCAGTACTTCGACTCGGCGAACAACATCCAGTGGTACGACCCCGCCACGACGGGCGGCACGTTCACCGTCACGTCGACGCCGGTCGACGTCAGCCCGCAGATCGCCCTGGCCGAGCAGGCGTCGGCGCAGGACGGCACGGCAGGGCCGATCACGATCAACCTGCCGAGCACGCCCGCCTCCGGCACGTTCATGCTCCTCCAGGTCTCGTACGAGCTCGGCACGGGCGCGACGATCGTCGTGCCGAGCGGCTGGACGCTGCTGACGACCCAGAACGTCGGCACGACCTGGGGTGAGAAGGTCTATTACAAGACGGCCGGCGCTTCCGAGCCGACGGCGGTTGCGGTCTCGGACAGCGCTTCGGCCAACGCCAACATCTCGGGCGGCATCACCGTCTGGTCGGGCGTCTCGGCGACGAATCCGATCGACGTCTCGGGCAGCGGGCAGACGACGACCGGCACGACGAACATCACGTCGCCCTCGATCACCACGAACGTGGCCTGCGACGAGCTCGTCAACTTCGCGGGCATCTGGTCGAGCCAGACGACGGTCAACGCGCCGTCGGGGATGACCGAGGCGTACTTCACGCACACGACCGAGGTCGGCTGGGACCCGGAGTCCGAGGCCGCCTACCAGACGCTCGGCGCCGCCGGCGCCACGGGAACCCGCGTCGCGACCGACACCGGCACGGGCACCGCCTCGAACGGCGACAAGGCAAACGCCGGCATCATCGTCGCCCTCCGCCCGCAGGTCTGCGCCTCGGAGGTCGACTTCCCGTCGATCGCCCTCACCGGCTTCACCCACAGCGCCGACACCGACACGATTCCGGCATTCGTGTCGAGCACGTACACCTGGACGACGTCGAGCGCGACGGAGCCGGGCAACCAGTCGATCGTGGCGAAGGACGAGGCCGGCAACACGCCGCTGACGACGACGCTGGCGATCCGCAAGGACACCGTCGCCCCCGCCTTCGCGAGCGCGCCGACCGCCGGCGGCTACTACAACGCGCTGGCGAGCATCCCCGTCGTCTCCCCCACCGCAACCGACGCGGCGGACAACTACGCGAACGGCTCGGGCGTCAACGCCGCCACCTATGTGCTCCAGCGCCAGGCCGGCACGATCTCCGGCGGCACGTGCACCTACTCCGGCGGCTGGACGAACGTCACGCTCGTGAGCGGCCAGGACACCGAGCCCGCCGAGGGCTGCTACCACTACCGCGAGCAGGTCACGGACAACGTCGGCAACGTCGGCACGAGCGCGACGAGCGGCGACGTGGTCGTCGACCTGACGAACCCGACCTCGGCCGGCACCCTCTCCTTCACCGGCGTGACCGGCAGCGCCTACGGCTCGGGGACGACGCTCTACTACAAGACGACGGGCACGGCCGGCGGCTTCACGGTCGTCGACACGAGCCCGGCCGATGCCGGCTCCGGCATCGGCAAGGTGCGCTTCCCCGGTCTCGCCGGCACCTCGCAGACGACGCAGGTCGACGACTCGGCGTCGCCGTACCAGCAGGCCTACTCGTGGGCGAGCGCGATCTCGCTCAGCGGCGCCCAGACGGTCAGCGCCTTCGACAAGGCGGGGAACAGCACGGGCACGACCTTCACGATCACGGCTGACGGCAGCGGCCCGACGATCGGCGCCACGACGTTCCCGACGAGCGGCGCCAACTACCGCTCCGCCACGTACTCCACGAGCTGGAGCGGCGCGGTCAGCGACGGCGGCTCGGGCATGGCGACGATGCAGGTCTCCGTCAAGGACCCGAACGGGAACTACTGGAACGGCTCGACCTTCAGCGGCGCCAGCGAGACCTTCAACAACGCGACGGTCGGCGCGGGCTGGACGTGGACGGGGCCGGGGCTCTCGACGAACGGCACGTACACCGTGCACCTCGTCGCGACGGACAACGTCGGCAACCCGAGCACGACGACCTTCACCTTCGTCTACGACACCGCGGCGCCGAGCTTCGGGACGCTGGCGCTGACGAAGCTCGGCAACTGCGACAGCAACGTCTTCCTCAACGGGACGACCGTCTACTACAACCCGACGGCCGCCTGCGCCAGTGCCTTCACGCTCACCCAGCCGCTCAGCGACACCGGCGGCTCCGGCGCGTCGAGCGTCCAGTACCCGACGACGAGCGGCGGGGTCACCCACTCGAACGAGATCGTCGCCTCGCCGTTCACGTCCTCCGCCTTCGGATGGAGTGCCGGCGCGACGACGACGGGCTCGCAGACGCTGACCGGCTCCGACGCCTCCGGCAACACGGCGACGACCACCTTCTCCTTCGCGAAGGACACGGCCGGCCCGGTGACGGCGATCACGGCGCCGACGGCCACCGCGATCAAGAACGGCGCCACGCTGACGGCAACCGCCGACGACAGCACGACCGGCAACGCGGGCGTGAAGCAGGTCGAGTTCCGCTACTGCGCCGGCGCGACGTGCACCTACGGCTCGAGCACGGCGATCACGACGGTGGCGGTCAGCCCGTACACGACGACCTGGAGCAGCCAGCCCGCCGACGGCACGTACACGATCCTCGCCCGCGCGACCGACAACGTCGGCAACGTCACCGACGTCACGAAGACGGTCACGGTCGACAACACCGCGCCGGCGTTCTCCTCCGCCGCGTTGAACGCCGCCGGCACGCAGCTGACGATCACGCTCACCGAGGCCGGCAGCGGCCTCAACACCGGCATCAGCACCGCCGCGAGCGCCTTCACCGTCCTCCTCAACGGCTCGGGCGACACCGTCACCGGCGTCACGCAGGTCGACGCGACGCACATCCGCCTCAACCTGACGAACCGCGCCTACGACGGCAACACGGTCACGGTCGCCTACACGCAGCCCGGCTCGAACCAGGAGCAGGACAACGCCGGCAACCTGATGGCGACGTTCACGGCGCAGCCGGTCGCGACGACGGCCGCCGCCTCCCTCTCCACCTCGACCGTCGTCGCCTCGCCCACCGGCATCACGGCGAACGGCTCGTCGACCTCGACGATCACCGTGACGCTGAAGAACGGCGCGGGCACGGCCCTGACCTCGAGCGGCGGCACCGTCACGCTCACGACGACGGCGGGCTCGCTCGGCGCCGTGACCGACAACGGCAACGGCACCTACACGGCGACGCTGACCTCCTCGACGACCGCGAACCCCTCCGTGACGGTGAGCGCGAAGCTCGACGGCTCCAGCCTCTCGAACACCGCCTCCGTCGCCTTCAACCCGGGCGCGGCGACGAAGCTCGTCTTCACGCAGCAGCCGTCGAGCGCGAACGCCGGCGCGTCCACGGGCACGATCAAGGTCTCGGTCGAGGACGCGAACAACAACGTCGTCACCGGCGACACGAGCAACGTCACCGTCGCCCTCACGACCCCGGGCGGGGCGACCCTCTCCGGCACGAAGACCGTCGCCGCCGTCGCCGGCGTCGCGACCTTCAGCGGGCTCAGCGTCGACCTGGCCAACAGCTACACCCTGACGGCGACCGACGGCTCGCTCACGAGCGCGACGTCGTCGAGCTTCACGATCTCGCCCGCCGCGGCCAGCAAGGTCGTCTTCACCCAGCAGCCGTCGAGCGCGAACGCCGGCGCCTCGACCGGCACGATCAAGGCCTCCGTCGAGGACACCTTCGGCAACGTCGTCACCGGCGACACCAGCAACGTCACCGTCGCCCTCACCACCCCTGGCGGCGCCACCCTCTCCGGCACCAAGACCGTCGCCGCCGTCGCCGGCGTCGCCACCTTCACCGGCCTCTCGGTCGACCTCGCCAACGCGTACACGCTGACCGCGAGCGACGGCGCCCTCACCACCGGCACCTCGAGCAGCTTCACCATCTCGCCGGCCGCCGCCAGCAAGGTCGTCTTCACCCAGCAGCCGTCGAACGCCAACGCCGGCGCCTCCACCGGCACGATCAAGGCCTCCGTCGAGGACACCTTCGGCAACGTCGTCACCGGCGACACCAGCAACGTCACCGTCGCGCTGACGACGCCGGGCGGCGCCACCCTGTCGGGCACCAAGACCGTCGCCGCCGTCGCCGGCGTCGCCACCTTCACCGGCCTCTCGGTCGACCTCGCCAACACCTACACCCTCACCGCAAGCGACGGCGCCCTCACCACCGGCACCTCGAGCTCCTTCACGATCTCCCCGGCTGCCGCCGCGAAGGTGACGTTCACGCAGCAGCCGTCGAACGCGACGGCAGGAACGTCGATCGGGACGGTCAAGGTCGCCGTGCAGGACAGCTTCGGCAACACGGTCACGAGCGACACCAGCAACGTCACCGTCGCCCTCACCACCCCCGGCGGCGCCACGCTCTCCGGCACGAAGACCGTCGCCGCGGTCGCAGGCGTCGCCACCTTCAGCGGCCTCTCGGTCGACCTCGCCAATACGTACACCCTCACCGCCAGCGACGGCGCCCTCACCACCGGCACCTCGAGCTCCTTCACCATCTCCCCCGCCTCGGCCAGCAAGCTCGTCTTCACGCAGCAGCCGTCGAACGCCGCGTCGACGGCCTCGATCGGCACGCCGAAGGTCACGGTCGAGGACACGTTCGGCAACGTCGTCACCACCGACACGAGCAACGTCACCGTCGCCCTGACGACGCCGGGCGGCGCGACGCTCTCCGGCACCAAGACGGTCGCCGCCGTCGCCGGCGTCGCCACGTTCGGCGGTCTCTCGGTCGACAAGGCGAACACCTACACGCTGACGGCGACCGACGGCTCGCTCGCGAGCGCGATGTCGAGCTCGTTCACGATCAGCGTCGGCGCAGCCGCGAAGCTCGCGTTCACGACGCAGCCCTCGTCCTCGGTCAACGGCGGCGCGACCCTCTCGACCCAGCCGGTCGTCACCGTCCAGGACGCGGGCGGCAACACGGTCACGACCTCGAGCGCGGCGGTCACGCTTGCGCTGACGACGCCGGCCGGCGCCACGCTCACCTGCACGACGAATCCGCAGACCGCGTCGAGCGGCGTCACCACCTTCGCCGGCTGCTCGATCGACAAGGCGGGCGCCTACACCCTGACCGCCTCGAGCGGTGCGCTGACGACCGCCGTGTCGTCGGCGATCACCGTCAACGTCGGCCCGGCTGTCAGCTTCAGCGTCACGAGCGCCACGGGCACGCCGACCGCGGGCACCCCGGTCAACATCACCGTCACGGTCCGCGACGCCGGCGGGAACGTCGTCACCGGCTACACCGGCACCGTCCACCTCACTTCCACCGACGGCTCGGCCGCCCTCCCGGCCGACTACACGTTCACCGGTGGGGACGCGGGCGTGCACACCTTCTCGGTCACGCTGAAGACGGCCGGCAGCCGGACGGTCACGGCGACCGACACCGGCAACGGCACGCTCAACGGCACGACGCCGTCGCTCGCCGTCTCGCCGGGCGCGGCGTCGAAGGTCGTCTTCACGTCGACCACGTCGAGCGTCACCTCGGGCGCGACCAAGACGCTCACCGCCGAGATCCGCGACGCGAACAACAACCTCGAGACCTCCGACAGCTCGACCGTCGTCACGTTCGCCAAGACGAGCGGCGCCGGCACCGTCACCGGCCTCGGCACCGCCACCGCGGCGAACGGCGTCGCGACGCTCGTCGTCACCGGCAACGCGGCCGGTGCGCTCACCGTCACCGCCTCGTCCGGCGCGCTCGCGACCGACACGAGCACCTTCTCGGTCACGCCGGGCGCCGGCACCCAGGTCGTCTTCACGAGCGGCACGAGCAGCGTCGCGTCCGGCGCCACGAAGACCCTCACCGCCGCGATCGAGGACGCGAACGGCAACGTCGTCACGAGCGACAACTCGACCGTCGTCACCTTCGCCAAGACCTCCGGCACCGGCACGCTCTCGGGCCTCGGCAACGCGACGCCGACGAACGGCGTCGCCTCGCTGACGGTGACCGGCGCGACGGCCGGAAGCGTTACGGTGACCGCATCGGCCGGGGCGCTCTCGAGCAGCAACAGCACGTTCTCGGTGACGGTCGGGCCCGCGGCCAAGGTCGTCTTCACGTCCGGCACGACGAGCGTCGCGGCGGGCGCGAACAAGACGCTGACCGCGGAGGTCCGCGACGCGAACAACAACGTCGAGACCGGCGACAACTCGACCGTCGTCACCTTCGCCAAGACGAGTGGTACGGGCACGGTCACCGGCCTCGGCAACGCCACGGTCTCGGCCGGCGTCGCGACGTTGACGGTGACCGGCGGCACGGCCGGCTCGATCACGGTCACCGCGTCGTCCGGTGCGCTCACGACCTCGACGAGCACGTTCTCGGTCACGACCGGCACGACGACGCGCGTCGTCTTCACGAGCGGCACCGGCAGCGTCACCTCCGGCTCGACGAAGACGCTCACCGCGCAGCTCCAGGATGCGCAGGGCAACCTCATCTCGAGCGACAACTCGACGGTCATCACCTTCTCCAAGACGGGCGGCGCGGGCACGGTCACCGGGCTCGGCACCGCGACCGTCTCGGGCGGCGTCGCCACGCTCAACGTCACGGGCAGCCTCGCCGGCTCGCTCACCGTCACCGCTTCGTCGGGCAGCCTCACGAGCGACACGTCGACGTTCTCCGTCACGACCGGCGCCGCCTCGAAGATCGTCTTCACGAGCGGCGCGGGCAACGTCGCGTCCGGCGGGACGAAGAGCCTGACCGCGGCGCTCGAGGACGCGAACGGCAACGTGATCACGAGCGACAGCACGACCGTCATCACGTTCGCGAAGAACAGCGGCGCCGGCACCGTCACCGGCCTCGGCACCGCCACCGCCTCGAGCGGCGTTGCCTCGCTCACCGTGACGGGTCAGGTCGCCGGCGCGATCACGGTCGGCGCCTCGAGCGGCGCGCTGACGAGCGGCTCGAGCTCGTTCAACGTCGTCGCCGGCACGGCCGACGCGACGACCTCGACGCTGAGCGTCTCCCCCGGCTCGATCACCGCCGACGGCACGAGCACGTCGACGGTCACGATCCGCACCAAGGACTCGAACGGCAACGCGATCACGACGGGCGGCGACACGATCGCGGTCTCGACGAGCCGCGGTTCGTTCCCGGCCGGCTGCGTCCTCGCCTGCACGCCGGTGGACAACGGCGACGGCAGCTACACGGTCGTCCTCACCTCCTCGACGACGGCCGGAACCGCAGCCGTCACGGCGACCCTGAACGGCCTGCCGATGACGGCGAACGGCACGGTCTCGTTCGTCCCCGGCCCGGCGGCGAAGGTGGTCATCACGTCCGGCACGGCGAGCGTCGCGTCGGGCTCGACGAAGACCCTCACGGCCGAGGTCCGCGACGCGAACAACAACCTCGAGACCTCCGACAGCTCGACCGTCGTCACCTTCGCCAAGACGAGCGGCGCTGGCACCGTCACCGGCCTCGGCACCGCCACCGCCGCCAACGGCGTCGCCTCGCTGACCGTCACCGGCCAGACCGCCGGCTCGCTCACCGCCACCGCCTCGTCAGGCGCCCTGAGCACGGATACGAGCACGTTCTCCGTCACGCCGGGCCCTGCGGCGAAGCTCGTGATCACGAGCAGCACCGGCAACCTCTCGTCGGGCACGACCCGCACGCTGACGGCCGAGGTTCGCGACGCGAACGACAACCTCGTCACGAGCGACAACTCCACGGTCGTCGCGTTCGCCAAGACGACCGGCGCCGGCACGGCGAGCGGCCTCGGCAACGCCACCGCCTCCGGCGGCATCGCGTCGCTGACCGTCACCGGCCAGATCGCAGGCGCGATCACGATCGGCGCCACGAGCGGCAGCCTCACCGCCGGCAGCTCGAGCTTCACGGTCGTCCCGGGCGCCGCCGCCGCGGTCGTGGTCACGAGCAACGCGTCGAGCGTGGCGTCGAGCTCGACGAAGACCCTGACCGCCGAAGTGCGCGACGCAGCCGGGAACCTCCGGACGAGCGACAACTCGACGGCCGTCACGTTCGCGAAGACGAGCGGCGCCGGCACCGTCACCGGCCTCGGCACGGCGACCGCCGCGAACGGCGTCGCCTCGCTCACGGTCACCGGCAAGCTCGCGGGCGCGATCACGATCGGCGCCTCCAGCGGCGCGCTCACCCCCGACTCGACGACGTTCACGGTCACGCCGGGCCCGGCGGCGAAGGTCGTCGTCACGAGCTCGACCGGCAACCTGACCTCGGGCGGCACGCGCACGCTGACGGCGGAGATCCGCGACGCGAACGACAACCTCGTCACCTCCGACAACTCGACCTCGGTCACGTTCGCCAAGACGAGCGGCGCCGGCACCGTCACCGGCCTCGGCGCGGCGACCGCGTCGGGCGGCGTCGTCTCGCTGACCGTCACCGGTCAGACGGCGGGCGCACTCGCGATCGGCGCGACGAGCGGCTCGCTGACGAGCGACTCGACGAGCTTCACGATTGTCCCCGGCGCGGCGGCGAAGGTCGTCGTCACGAGCGGCACCGGCAACCTCGCCTCCGGCGCCACCCGAACCCTCACCGCCGAGATCCGCGACGCGAGCGACAACCTCGTCGCCTCCGACAACTCGACGGTCGTCACCTTCGCCAAGACGAGCGGCGCCGGCACCGTCACCGGCCTCGGCACCGCGACGGCCGCGAACGGGATCGCGTCGCTGACCGTCACGGGCAACGTGGCGGGCGCGATCGCGATCGGCGCCACGAGCGGCTCGCTGACGAGCGACTCGACGAGCTTCACGATCGTGCCGGGCGCCGCCGCGAAGCTCGCGGTCACGAGCAACGGCTCGAGCGTCGCCTCGGGCGCCACGAAGACGCTCACCGTCGAAGTCCGCGACGCGAACGACAACCTCGTCACCGGCGACAACTCGACGAGCGTCGCGTTCGCGAAGAGCTCCGGCGCAGGCAGCGTGACCGGGCTCGGCAGCGCCACCGCGACGAACGGCGTCGCGTCGCTGACCGTCACCGGCAACGTCGCCGGGGCGATCGTCGTGGGCGCGACGAGCGGCTCGCTGACGAGCGACTCGAGCAGCTTCACGATCGTGCCGGGCGCAGCGGCGAAGGTCGTCGTCACGAGCGGCACCGGCAACCTCGCCTCCGGCGCCACCCGCACCCTCACCGCCGAGATCCGCGACGCCAACGACAACCTCGTCACCGGCGACAACTCGACGAGCGTCACGTTCGCAAAGACGACGGGCGCCGGCACGGTCACCGGCCTCGGCAGCGCCACCGCCTCGGGCGGCATCATCTCGCTCACCGTCACCGGCAACGCCGCCGGCGCGATCGCGATCGGCGCCACCAGCGGCTCGCTCACGAGCGACTCGACGACGTTCACGATCGTCCCGGGCGCAGCCGCCAAGGTCGTCGTCACGAGCAGCACGGCCGACCTGAGCTCCGGCGCCAACCGGACGCTGACGGCGGAGATCCGCGATGCGAGCGACAACCTCGTCTCCTCCGACAACTCGACGGTCGTCACCTTCGCCAAGACGAGCGGCGCCGGCACCGTCACCGGCCTCGCCACTGCGACGGCCGCCAACGGCGTCGCGAGCCTCACGGTCACGGGCAAGGTCGCAGGCGCGATCACGATCGGCGCCACGAGCGGCTCGCTCACGAGCGACTCGACGACGTTCAACGTCGTGCCGGGCGCTGCGGCCAAGGTCGTCGTCACGAGCGGCACCGGCAACCTCGCTTCCGGCGCCACCCGCACCCTCACCGCCGAGATCCGCGACGCCAACGACAACCTCGTCACGAGCGACAACTCGACGGTCGTCACCTTCGCCAAGACCTCGGGCGCCGGCACGGTTACGGGCCTCGGCAACGCCACCGCCTCGAACGGCGTCGCCTCGCTGACGGTCACCGGCAGCGTCGCAGGCGCGATCACGATCGGCGCGACGAGCGGCAGCCTCACCGTCGATTCGACGACCTTCTCGGTCGTCCCGGGCGCGGCCGCGAAGATCGTCGTCACGAGCGGCACCGGCAACCTCGCCTCCGGCGCCACCCGCACCCTCACCGCCGAGATCCGCGACGCCAACGACAACCTCGTCACGAGCGACAACTCGACGGTCGTCACCTTCGCCCAGAGCGGCGGCGCGGGCACCGTCGGCGGGCTCGGCACGGCAACCGCAGCCGGCGGCGTCGCCTCGCTCGCCGTCACGGGCAACGTGGCCGGCGCGATCGCGATCGGGGCCACCGGCGGCTCGCTCACGAGCGGCTCGACGAGCTTCACCATCGTCCCCGGCGCGGCCGCCAAGGTCGTCGTCACGAGCAGCACGGCCAACCTGACCTCCGGCGCCACCCGGACCCTCACCGCCGAGGTCCGCGACGCGAGCGACAACCTCGTCACCGGCGACAACTCGACGAGCGTCACGTTCGCCAAGACGACGGGCGCCGGCACCGTCACCGGCCTCGGCACCGCCACCGCCGCGAACGGCGTCGCGTCCCTGACCGTCACCGGCAAGCTCGCCGGTGCGATCACGATCGGCGCCACGAGCGGCTCGCTCACGAGCGACTCGACGACGTTCACGATCGTCCCGGGCTCGGCGGCGAAGGTCGTCGTCACGAGCAGCGGCGCGAGCCTCGCCTCGGGCGGCACCAAGACGCTGACCGTCGAGGTTCGCGACGCGAACAACAACCTCGTCACCTCCGACAACTCGACCGTCGTCACGCTCGCCCAGACGGGCGGCACCGGCACGATCACCGGCCTCGGCACGGCGACCGCCGCAAACGGCGTCGCCAGCCTGACCGTCACCGGCCAGACCGCCGGCGCGATCACCGTCGGGGCCACGAGCGGCTCGCTCACGGCCGACAGCACGAGCTTCAACGTCGTCCCGGCCGCCGCGTCCGCCGCGACCTCGACGATCACGGTCGGCAGCCCGACGCTCACCGCCGACGGCACGAGCACGACGGTCGTCACCGTCCACGCGAAGGACGCCAACGGCAACACGATCACGACCGGCGGCGACCTGGTCACGCTCTCGAGCAGCCAGGGCTCGCTGTCCTCGGTCACCGACAACGGCGACGGCACCTACACCGCCACCCTCACCGCCCCGACCACGGTCTCGACGGCCTCGATCGGCGGCACGCTCAACGGCCTCCCGCTCACGGCGAGCGCGACGGTCGGCTTCGTCGCGGGCCCGGCCGCGAAGGTCGTCTACACGAGCGGCACCGCGAACGTCGCCTCCGGCTCGACGAAGACGCTCACCGTCCAGATCGAGGATGCGAACGGCAACGTCGAGACCGGTGACAGCTCGACCGTCGTCACCTTCGCCAAGAGCTCCGGCGCCGGCACCGTCACCGGCCTCGGCACCGCCACGGCCGCCAACGGCATCGCCTCCCTGACCGTCACCGGCAACGCCGCCGGCGCGATCGTCGTCGGCGCGACGAGCGGCTCGCTGACGAGCGACTCGAGCAGCTTCACGATCGTGCCGGGCGCAGCGGCCAAGGTCGTCGTCACGAGCGGCACCGGCAACCTCGCCTCCGGCGCCACCCGCACCCTCACCGCCGAGATCCGCGACGCCAACGACAACGTCGAGACGAGCGACAACTCGACGGTCGTCACCTTCGCCAAGACCTCGGGCGCCGGCACCGTCACCGGCCTCGGCACCGCCACCGCCGCCAACGGCATCGCCTCCCTGACCGTCACGGGCAACGTCGCCGGCGCCATCTCGATCGACGCGACGAGCGGCTCGCTGACGAGCGGCTCGACGAGCTTCA
>JBEQUF010000249.1:0-3835 GCA_040349295.1 Actinomycetota bacterium
CGCTCGATGCGAATGGCATGTCCCTGTCGGCAAAGGAAGACGCCCTGATGGAGGTCGTCGTCGAGCCGGCCGGCGAAGGCCGTGCCGCACGCCTCACAGACTGCCGAGAACGTGGTGTCGCCGCCCAGGATCACCACGACCTGGCTCACGTCATGCCGCGGCCAGGTCGGCGAACTTCGCGTACCGCTTGAGGAACGACAGCTTCAGCGAGTCGGTCGGGCCGTTGCGGTGCTTGGCCACGATCACCTCGGCGAGGCCCTGCTGGTCGGACTCGTCGTTGTAGTACTCGTCGCGGTAGATGAAGGCGACCAGGTCGGCGTCCTGCTCGATCGAGCCCGACTCGCGCAGGTCGGAGAGGATCGGCCGCTTGTCGGTGCGCTGCTCGACGGCGCGCGAGAGCTGCGACAGCGCGACGATCGGCACCTCGAGGTCGCGGGCGAGCACCTTGAGCGAGCGGGAGATCTGCGACACCTCCTGCACGCGGCTCTCCGCCTGGCCGGCGGAGGACATCAGCTGCAGGTAGTCGATGATCAGCAGCCCGAGGTTCGGGTGGCGGGACTTCAGGCGTCGCGCCTTCGACCGGATCTCCATCATGTTGATCGAGCCGGTGTCGTCGACGTAGATGTCGGCCTTCGCCAGCTTGTCGCACGCGGCCGTGAGGCGCGGCCAGTCGTCGGGTGCGAGCTTGCCGCTGCGCAGGCGTTGCGACTCGACCTTGGCCTCCGAGCACATGAGGCGCTGCGTCACCTCGGCCTTCGACATCTCGAGCGTGAAGATGCCGACGGGGAGGTTGTGGCGCAGCGCGATGTTCGCCGCCATGCAGAGCGCGAATGCCGACTTCCCCATCGACGGGCGCGCCGCGAGGATGATCAGGTTGCCCGGCTGGAAGCCGCTCGTGATGCGGTCGAGGTCGCGGTAGCCCGACGGCGTGCCGGTGATGTCGGCGCCCGCCTCGTAGAGGTTGGTGATGCGCTCGAAGCTCTCCTCGAGCAGCCCCTTGATGTGGTCGAGCTCGCCGCTGACCCGCTGCTGCGACAGGTCGAAGACGATCTGCTCCGCCTGGTCGACGAGGTCGCCCGCCTCGCCGGGACGCTCCCAGCCGAGGCGCGAGATCTCGCCGCCGGCGCGGATGAGGCCGCGCAGCGTCGCCGTCTCGTGGACGATGCGCGCGTAGTGCGCCGCGTTCGAGCTCGCCGGGACGAGCCGCGCCAGCTCGTGCAGGCGCGTGCGGCCGCCGACGTCCTCGAGCTCGCTCCGCTCCTCGAGCATGTCGGTGAGCGTGATCGCGTCGACCGGCTCGCCCTTTGCGTAGAGGGCGAGCGCCGCGCGGTAGATCTTCGCGTGCGACTCGCGGTAGAAGTCCGAGGCGTCGACGATCTCGCTGACCGCGCCGATCGCGCCCGGCGAGAGCATCATCGCGCCGAGGATCGACTCCTCCGCTTCGAGGTTCTGCGGCGGAACGAGGGCAGGATCGGGGACAGGGGCGAGCGACGCCATGCGGCGGGATTCCAGCACGCGCACCTCGTCTCCGCTACGTGTTGACATGTCTGATGTGAACAGGCCGTTTCCCGCCATTTGCAGGCGAATCCGTCATGATCGCAGGCGCGTCGGATGGCTCCGCTGTGGGCAAGAAGACCCGTCCTAGCGGGAACTTTCGGCGCGCGTCCACAGCCCGTGGACGGGGCTGTGGACGCGCGCATGCGAACTACTCGTCCGCGAGGGCCGCGTCGGCGTCGGCGCGCCACTCGGGCTCGTCCTCCGCCTCCTCGGCCTCGGCGGCCTCGGCGACCGGGGCGGGCGTCTTTTCGACGACCTCCTCGACCTCCTCGGCCTCGACCGGCGTCGGGTTCTCGGCGGCCTCCATGGCCGCGAGCTCCTCGTCGGAGGGCAGCTCGCCGCCCTCGGGGACGACGAGCGTCCGCACCTCGACGGTCACGTTCTGGAACAGGGCGATCGGCACCTGGTAGCGGCCGATGCGCTTGATCGTGTCGACGCCGATCTTGCGGCGGTCGACGCGCACCTTCTGCTCCTCCCAGAGCCGGTCGGCGATGTCCGTCGGCGTCACGCGGCCGAAGAGCGTGCCGGTCGGGCCGGCCTTGACGTCGAAGCGGAGCTCGACCGAGCCGAGCCTCGTCGCCAGCGCCTGTGCCTCGTCGGCCGTCTTCGCCTCGTGCCGGGCCCGCTGCGCGTCGCGCTTGCGCAGCTCCGCGACCCGGGCCGGCGTCGCCTCCTCGGCGAGCGAGCGCGGGAACAGGAAGTTCCGCGCATACCCGCGCGCCACGTGGACGACGTCGCCGCGCAGGCCGACGTGTTCCACGTCCTTGAGCAGGATCACGTCCATCGTCAGCGCTCCTCGCGGTCGCGGCGACCGCGGCCGCCGCCGCGGCTCTCCTCGACGCCCTCGGCGACGTACGGCAGCAGTGCCATCTCGCGGGCCCGCTTCACGGCCTGCGCCACCTGCACCTGGTGCCGGCGGCACGCGCCCGTGATGCGCCGCGAACGGATCTTCCCCTTCTCGGAGATGTACCGCCGCAGCTGGTTGACGTTCTTGTAGTCGATCTCGTCGATCTTCTCTTTGCAGAAGAAGCAGTTCCGGCGCTTCGGCCCGCCCTGGGGGCCGCCGGGCCGCTTCCGCTGCTGTGTTCTCTCGCGTGCCATGGGTCTCCTAGAACGGGATGTCGTCGTCGGTTGCAGCCGGGAAGTCGGCATTCTCGGAAGCGCCGGACGGCACGAACTGGTTGCCGCCGCCGCCGCCGAAGCCGCCGCCCTCGCCGTCGCCGCGGCCGCCGAGGAACTGGACGCTTTCGGCGATGATCTGCACGGCCTGGCGCTTCGTCCCGTCCTGGGCGTCCCACTCCCGCCAGTCGAGCCGGCCGTCGATCGCGACGGGGCGGCCCTTCGACAGGTACTGGGCGCTCGACTCGGCCTGGTTGCCGAAGACCGAGACGTCGAAGTAGTTCGGCTTGTCGACCCACTGGCCCGACTCGTCGCGCCGCCGGCTGTTGACGGCGATGCGGAGCGAGCAGACCGCGGTGCCGCCCGGCGTGTGCCGGAGCTCCGGGTCGCGGGTCAGGTTGCCCACGAGGACGACGCGGTTGATGTTGGCCGGCATTACTCCTCCTCAGCCTCGGCGGCTGCCTCCGCAGGCGGCCGCTCGTAGTCGGGCACCGCCACCGGGGCGGGCGCCGGGGCCTCCTCGCGCGGCGCGGACGTCCGCGAGCCCTCGATGTGCTTCACGGCCATGTGCCGCAGCACGGCGTCGTCGATCTTGAGGACGCGCGAGATCTCGTCGAGGGTCGGCGCGTCGCTCTGGAAGACGACGAGGTGGTAGACGCCTTCGTTCTTCTTGTTGATGGGGTACTGGAGGCGGCGCCGGCCCCACGCGTCGTGGCTCCGCCACGTCCCACCGTTGCTCTTCTCGACGAGGTCGCGCACGCGCGCGATCAGGTCGTCCTGATGCGATTCGGCCCCTTCGGGGTCCAGCATCAGCAGGATCTCGTATGTCTGCACAGTCCCGATCCTCCTTCTCGTGTCAGGCTTCCCACGGTCTGAATCGGCCCCGACTGCCGGCGCCGCTCGGGACGGAACGGCGCGATGACGGGGCAGGAAGCGGCTGCCAGGGTAGCATCGGCCGCGTGAAAAAGCTGCTTGCCGCCTTTCTCGGCCTGATCGGCGTCGCCTGGCTCCGGCAGCGTGCCGAGCACCGGCCGGCGGCCCCGCAGCCGGATCCGGCGCAGGAGCTGCGGGCGAAGCTCGCCGAGCAGCGGGACCCCGAGCCGGAACCGGAACCCGAGCCGGAGCCGCAGGCCGACGTCGAGAGCCGCCGCTCCGAGGT
>JBEQUF010000281.1:0-8429 GCA_040349295.1 Actinomycetota bacterium
CGATCGTGAGCGCCTCCACGAACTCGACCGCGCTCGCGAGGAACGCCGAGAGGACGAGGAAGACTGCGGTCACGTGTAGAGCTTTTCGATCTCGTCCGCGAAGTGATCGGCGACGACGCGGCGGCGGAGCTTCAGCGTCGGCGTCAGCTCGCCGTCCTCCTGCGAGAAGTCGCGCGGAAGGATCGAGAACTTCTTGATCTGCTCGACGCGCACACGGTCGCGGTTGACGCCGTCGACGATCTCCTGCACGAGCTCCTGCGGGTCCCGTCCCGAGGAGCCGACCTCGGCCTGGTCGAGCGTGATCAGGGCGGTGATGTACGGACGCCGGTCGCCGATGATCACCGCCTGCGAGATGAAGCGCGAGCCCTTGAGCGCGTTCTCGAGATTCTGCGGCGCGATGTTCTTGCCGCCCGCGGTGATGATCAGATCCTTCTTCCGGTCGGTGATCTTGATGAAGCCGTCGGCGTCGATCTCGCCGACGTCGCCGGTGCGGAACCAGCCGTCCTCGGTGAACGCCGCCGCAGTCGCGTCGGGATCCTTGTAGTAGCCGGTGAAGACGCTCGCGCTCTTGACGAGGATCTCGCCGTCCTCGTCGAGCTTCACGTCGCAGCCGTCGACCGCGCGGCCGACGGTGCCGAGCTTGTAGTCGTCGATGTCGTTCACGCTGAGCGAGCTCGACGTCTCCGTCAGCCCGTAGCCCTCGATGACGAGGATGCCGAGTGCGTTGAAGAACTCGAGCACGTCGAGCCCGAGGGGCGCCGCGCCCGAGACGCCGACCCGGAGCCGGCCGCCGAGCCGCTGCTTCACCTTCGCGAACACGAGCCTGTCGGCGACGCGCTGCTGCAGCGCGAGCAGCGGCGGCACGGCGCGGCCGGAACGTCGCGCGGCGCTCGCGCGGGCTCCGACCTGCAGGGCCCAGCGGCCGAGCGTCGTGCGAATCCCGCCTGCGCGCTCGATCTCGCCGAGCGTGTTCGCGTGGATCTTCTCGTAGACGCGCGGCACGGCGGGGAGGACGGTCGGTCGTGTCTGCTGGAGCGCCTCGGGCACACGCGCCACGTCGGCGACGAGCGCGAGCGTCGCGCCGTGGAACGCTGCCGACTGGTGCGCGATCCGCGCGAAGCTGTGCGCCATCGGCAGGAACAGCAGCACGGTGTCGCCGCCGCCCTCCATCGTCGTGCGCACCTTGATCGCGGCGGTGACGAGATTCTCGTGCGTCAGCATGCAGCCCTTCGGTGGGCCGGTCGTGCCGGATGTGTAGATGAGCGTCGCGAGGTCGTCGGGCGACACGGGCTCCGGCTCGACGTCCGCTGCGCGCCCCTCCGCCTCGAACGCGGGGATCTCCGCGAAGCGCAGGATCGGCTTCGAGAACACGGACGCGAGCTTCGCGTGCTGCGCCTCGTCCTCGACGAACGCGAGCACCGCCTCGGAGTGGTCGAGGATGTATTCGCATTCGGCGGCGCTGTTCGACGGGTAGAGCCCGACGACGACGGCGCCGATCGACATGATCGCCCAGTCGAGCAGCATCCACTCGAGCCGCGTGCGCGCCGAGACGGCGACCGTGTCGCCGTGACGGACGCCGCGAGCGAGCATCGCCTTCCCGAGCGCTTCGACCCGCTCCGCCGCCTCCGTCCACGAGACCTCGCGCCAGCCCTCCGCCTGCTCCTCGAGGAACGCCGGCGTCGTCAGCCCCTTGGCGAGGATGTAGCCCCACAGCTCAGGCGCCGTGTGCTCCGTGCCGATGGTGGGGGTGACCGTGGCCACGCAAATCGCATCGTAGGCCAAGAGGAATCGCATCGTAGGCCAAGAGGAAACGTCGGCACCGACTAGAATTCGGGTCCCCCCATGCGCACGATCTGGAACGGCTCCATCAGCTTCGGGCTCGTCAACATCCCGATCGGGCTGGCACTCGCCACCCAGCGGGACGACGTCTCCTTCCGCACGCTGCACCGCGAGTGCGGCACGCCGATCAAGCAGAAGCGCTGGTGCCCGACGCACGAGCGCGAGGTGGAGGCCGACGAGCTCGTCAAGGGCTGGGAGGTCGCGAAGGGCGAGTACGTGATCGTCGAGGAGTCCGACTTGGAGGCGATCGCGCTCACGCGCTCGCAGTCGATCGAGATCCTCCGCTTCGTCAAGCTCGAGGACGTCGACCCCGTCTACTTCGACCGCACCTATTACCTCTCGCCGGCGGCGGCCGACGCGGCTCGGCGGCCGTACGTGCTGCTGCTGCGCGCAATGCAGGAGACAGGGATGGCAGCGGTCGGCAAGTTCGTGCTCTGGGGCAAGGAGAACCTCTGCCTCATCCGCGCGCAGGGCGACGTGCTGGCGCTCGAGCTGCTCTTCTTCGCCGACGATGTCCGCTCGAAGGCGGAGATCGAGGAGGCGGTCGAGGCAGTCGAGGTCAAGGACGCCGAGCTGAGCCTCGCCGGACAGGTGATCAACTCGCTCGTCGGCGAATGGGAGCCGACCGACTTCGAGAACGAGTACCGCAAGGATCTGCGCGCGATGCTCGACGCGAAGCTGAGCGGCGAGCAGATCGCACGGCCGGAGCCGGTGGCGGAGACGCCCGTCATCGACCTGATGGAGGCGCTGCGCCGCTCCGTCGCGGAGGTGCAGGGTGCGAAGAAGCCGGCCGCCAAGAAGCCGAAAGCCACCCCCTCCAAAGCAGCGGAGTCGGGTGGCTCTCGGAAGAAGACTGCAGCGAAGTAGCTGCTAGTGCGCCTGGGGGATCGCTCCCAGTGCCTGCAACTGCGCCTGGAAGAGGAACTTGTCGATCTTGCCGTTGTAGATCGGCACGCTCTCCTGGACGCAGACTCGGATCACCTCCTGCTGCTCGATGCCCAGCTCCTTCGACAGCTCCTCCGGCGTGAGGTGATTCGCCATTCGGCTGCTCCTTCCCCGGGAACGAAAAGACCCGCGGCGCCAGGCGCACAGCGGGTCTAGTTCAATCCCTCTCTTGTCGACTCGACGGGCATCACTCGGCCCGCCCCACGAAAGCTTCCATCACGCCAAGAATATGCCCCGGTGATGACGGAGTCCAAACGGGTTTTCACGGATCTGGCGGAGCGCCGTTTTGGGGGCATCCGCTACTTCGCCGGCGGCGCCGGCGAGCCGCTGGCGCTCGTCCACGGCCTCGGCGGCTGGGCCGGGAACTGGCGCGCGATCGCGCCGGAGCTCGCCCGGGAGCGGCGGGTGCTCGTGCTCGAGCTGCCGGGCCACGGCGGCTCGGAGCCGCTGCGCGGCGCGCCCGATCTGGATCCGTTCGCGGACGCCCTGCTCGCCGTCCTCGAGCACGAGCAGGCGCTGCCGGCGGCCTGGGTCGGGCATTCGCTCGGGGCGCTCGTCGGCGTCCGCGCCGCCCTGCGCCGTCCCGCTGCGATCTCGTCGCTCGTCCTCGCGGCGGCGCCCGGCATCACGTCGTCGACGCGACTCGCGGAGCTGACGCTGACGCTCGCCGGCATGCTGAAGCCGGGAAGGATCGTCGGCCGGCGGAGCGAGCGCGTCGCCCGCTCGCGCCTCGGGCGGACGCTCACCTTCGGCGGCTGGGCGGTCGCCGATCCGGCCGGGCTCACCCCGGAGCTCGCGCGGGCCTTCCTCGACGGGCCGCCGCAGCACACCGACACGCTCACGGCCGGCCGCGCTCTCGTCGTCTCCGACCCGCGCGAACGGCTGCACGACGTGGCGTGCCCGTGTCTCTGCCTCTGGGGCGCGAACGACACGTGGGTCCCGCTCGCCGACGGGATGGAGTACGCGCGCCGCCTGCGCGCGCCGCTCCGCTCGATCGCCGACTGCGGTCACCTGCTGATCGGCGAGCGGCCGGACGCCGTCGTCGCGGCGATCCGCGAGTTCCTCGCGCCGGATTGAGCGGACGGCTCGCGGGTAGTGCAGGACCCGTGGCCGAGCCGTGGCGGCAGGGGAAGGTGCATGCAGTCGAGCGCGTCGGGTGCTCGCTCGATGCCGACGCGCTCGTGCTCGACCATCTGATGCGGCTCGGCTGCGACCCCGCGCAGCCGCGGGAGTGCCGGCATTACCTCTACGTCCGTGACGAGCCCGGCGCGCGCACGCTCGTGGTGACGCTCGTCCGCGACGGCTGGGACGGCGTGTACGAAAAGGTCGACGGTGTCTGGCTCGTCACCGCGACGATCGTCACGCCCCTCACCGGTGAGCTCGTACGGGAGACGCGAAACCGCCTCGAGGCGCTCGCACAGGAGTTCGGCGGGCACTACGACGGCTGGGAAGCCGCCGCGGACTAGACCGCCGCGGGCTCGAACGGGATCACCTCTGCGCCGTCGCCGTCCCGCCGCGCGCCGCCCAGGAAGTCGATGCGGCGGGCGACGATCTCGATCGCGTCGCGCCGTCGACCCTCGTGCTCCCATGTGCGGCTCTTGAGCCGGCCCTCGATGCCGACGCGCGCGCCCTTGTCGAGATGCTCGGCGCAGAGCTCGCCCTGCCGCTCCCACGCGGTGATCCAGACGAAGTCGGCGCCTGCGTCGCGTCCGGGGCGCCCGACTGCGAGCAGGAACGAGGCGACCTTCTTCTCCTGCACCTCCTTGAGCTCGACCTCGGTGGCGAGGTTCCCGACGAGCGACACGCTGTTCATGACCGGAAGGTAGACGGGCGATCGTCACGAATCCGTCATGGCTTACCTGCGGCTTGGTCAAAAGCCACTACACTCGGGAGCGGTCATGGGGCTGTTTTCTTCGCTTGGAGGGTTTGGCGGCCGCGACATGGCCGTCGACCTCGGCACCGCCAACACGCTCGTCTACGTGCGCGGTCGCGGAATCGTGCTCAGCGAGCCGTCGGTCGTCGCGATCGACCAGCGCTCGGGCGAGGTCCACGCGGTCGGCGTCGAGGCGAAGCGGATGCTCGGCCGCACGCCCGGGACGATCCAGGCGATCCGGCCGCTGAAGGACGGCGTCATCGCCGACTTCGACGTCACCGAGCAGATGCTCCGCCACTTCATCCAGAAGGTGCACCAGCACCGCTTCGCGCATCCGCGCGTCGTCGTCTGCGTCCCGTCGGGCGTGACCGGCGTCGAGAAGCGCGCGGTGGAGGAGGCGACGCTCAGCGCGGGCGCGCGCCAGGCCTATCTGATCGAGGAGCCGATGGCCGCCGCGATCGGCGCCGGGCTCCCCGTCGCCGAGCCGACCGGGAACATGATCGTCGACATCGGCGGCGGTACGACCGAGGTCGCAGTCATCTCGCTCGGCGGCATCGTCGTCTCGCAGTCGCTGCGGGTCGGCGGCGACGAGATGGACGAGGCGATCATCAACCACATCAAGCGCGACTACAAGCTGCTCATCGGCCAGCAGACGGCCGAGGAGATCAAGCTCGAGATCGGCTCCGCGTGGGACATGAAGGAGGAGCTGCAGGCGGAGGTGCGCGGCCGCGACATGCTCACCGGCCTGCCGAAGACCGTCATCCTCACGAGCGAGGAGATCCGCCGCGCGCTCGACGAGCCCGTGACGCAGATCATCGAGGCGATCAAGTCGACGCTCGACAAGACGCCGCCGGAGCTGGCGGCGGACATCATGGATCGCGGCATCGTCCTCGCCGGCGGCGGCTCGCTCCTGACGGGCCTCGACGAGCGGCTCCGCCACGAGACCCAGATGCCCGTGCACCTCGCCGAGAGCCCGCTCACCTGCGTGGCGGTCGGCTCCGGGCGGAGCCTCGAGGAGTTCGAGGCGATCCACCGCTCGAACAAGGCCCGCGCGCGCTCGCGCAACGGCCGCCGCTACTAAGAATCCGGCCGATTCGGCCCACCCGGCCGGAAGGGGCTGTAGCCTAGACCCGTGGCTTCCCGCGACCGCACCGCGCGCGTGGCGGTGCTGGGCACGTCGGTCCAGCGCTCCAGGAACGAACGCCGCCCCAACCGGGGCCGGACGGCACAGATCCGCCGGATCGTGCTCGTCGTGCTGGTCCTCGTCGCGCTCGTCCTGCTGACGATCTCGTTCCGGTCGCCGACGAGCGGCCCGCTGCACGGGATCCAGGGGTACGGCGCCACCGCGCTGCGCCCCTTCGAGGTCGCAGCCGACCGCGTCGCGCGGCCGTTCCGCGACGGCTACGACTACGTCTCGAGCCTCACGCACGCGAAGTCGCAGCTGAAGCAGGCCCAGAAGAGCGTGCGCCAGCTCCGTGCGCAGGTCCTAGTCAACAGAAAGGCGGCGCAGGAGCTCGCGCACCTGAAAGCGCTGATGCACTTCGAAGAGCTGAAGACGTTCCCGAAGGACTACACCGCGGTGAACACGACCGTCATCTCGTACGCGACGACGTTCGCGCAGACGGTGACGATCGCCGCCGGCTCGAACAGCGGCATCCGCATCGACACGCCGGTCGTCACGGCCGACGGCCTCATCGGGCACGTCACGAACGTCACCCCGAGCACGGCGCAGGTCATGTTGCTGAACGATCCCGGCAGCTCGGTTCCGGCCGTCGACATCACGCACAACGTCACCGGCCTGATCCGGAAGGGGCCGCACGGCACCTTCTTCCTCGACAACGTCCCGAAGGAGGCGGTGGTCGAGAAGGGCGACGAGATCGTCACGCGCGGCACCGTCGACAAGCGTTACCCCGACTACTACCCGCGCGGCATCCCGATCGGCTCCGTCCTGTCCGCGTCGCCTAGCGACATCGCGACGTTCCTCACGGTGCAGGTGGGCGCGTATGCGAACCTCAGCTCGCTGGACGTCGTCGCCGCGCTGATTCCGAACAGCCGGAAGTGACGTTCGTCGACGGCCTCAAGGCCGCGGCGCTTCTCTTCGTCGCGGCGATCCTGCAGGTGTCGGTCTTCTCGGAAGCGCATGTCCTCGGCGGGACGCCCGACCTGCTGCTCGTCACGCTCGTCGCAGTCGCGCTGCTGCGCGGCTCGGTGTTCGGCGCGACCGGCGGCTTCTTCGGCGGCCTGCTCGTCGACACCGCGACGCTCGCGAAGCTCGGCCTCACGTCGCTCGTGCTGACGCTCGCCGGCTACTGGATCGGCCGCTACGGCGAGACGACCGGCCGCGACCGCGCGCACGCGCCGTTCCTCTCGGTCGGTGTGATCACGATCCTCTACGCGGTCGGCGTCCTCGTCATCCACTTCGTGATCGGCGAGCCTGCACCGGCGGGCGCGCTCTTCCGCGGGCTGCTGCCGTCGATCGTGCTCAACCTGATCCTGACGGCCCCGGTCTACTGGCTCGTGCGGCGGCTGCTCCGCCCGCTCGACCGCGGCGACTACGCGACCGAGGTGCAGCTCCTTGGCTAGTGGTGCCAGCCACCGTGGGCACGCTTGTCCGTCCCGCCGGCTGCAAACCGGCGCATCGCCGCGTCCTCGGTCGGTCGCATGCATGAGCATGCGACCTCCCTGCGTCCTTGCGCTGCTTGGTTTTCGCGCGGCCGGCCAGGAAGGAGCCCACCGTGGCTAGCACCATCGACCGCCCGCCCGTCGTCCCGCCGGCACCGGAGCCCGAGCCGCAGCCGGAGCCGCTCGCGCCGTGGCGCAGCCCGCGCATCACGACGCGCGTCGCGCTGCTCAGCGCGGTGCTCCTCATCGTCTTCGCGGCGCTCTTCCTGCGTCTGTGGGCACTGCAGGTGCTGTCGGGGACGACCTACGTCCACCAGGCGCAGTCGAACTCGTTCCGCACGGTGCCGGTGCTGGCGCCGCGCGGGCCGATCCTCGACCGCTACGGGCATCCGCTGGTGACGAACTCGGCGACGACGGCCGTCCAGATCTGGCCCTCCGACCTGCCGAAGTCGCGGTACCACGAGCTGAAGACGCTCTCGCAGCTCGTCGGCGTGCCGCTGAAGGAGATCGCCGCCGGCATCAAGGCGAAGCGGAACGACCCGCTGTCGCCGGTGATCGTGCGTGACGACGCCGACAAGAACCTCGTCCTGTATCTCGCCGAGCACCAGAGCGAGTTCCCCGGCGTCACGACGGGGCGCACGTACATCCGCCACTACCCGTACGGCGACCTCGCCGCGCAGCTGCTCGGCTACGTCGGCGCGATCGACGAGCAGCAGCTGAAGGCGCTCGGCGGCGGCTACAAGCCGACCGACCAGATCGGCCAGGCGGGCGTCGAGTCCGCGTACGACAGCTACCTGCGCGGCACCGACGGCGCCGCCAAGCGCAAGCTCGACGCGCTCGGCCGGCCACGGAGCGAGCTGCAGGTGACCGCGCTGCCGAAGGCGGGCCACGCGGTGCGGCTGACGCTGTCGCTGTCCCTGCAGAAGGCAGCGGAGAAGGCGTTGCAGGACGGCATCGGCTACGCGCAGGCCGACGGGCAGTGGGCGTCGCGCGCCGGTGCGATCGTCGCGCTCGATCCCAACGACGGCTCCGTCCTCGCGATGGCGTCGTACCCGACGTACAGGCCGTCGGTGTACGCAGGCCGCGTCACGCAGAAGGCGCTCGCCGCCCAGGGCCTCACGGAGTCGACCGCGCAGGCCGACAACTACCC
>JBEQUF010000292.1:0-2362 GCA_040349295.1 Actinomycetota bacterium
TGCTGAAGGGAGAGGTCAAGGACATCCTCCTGCTCGACGTCACGCCGCTGTCGCTCGGCATCGAGACGAAGGGCGGCGTCATGACGAAGCTCATCGAGCGCAACACGACGATCCCGACGAAGAAGTCGGAGACGTTCACGACCGCGGAGGACAACCAGCCGTCGGTCGAGGTGCACGTGCTCCAGGGCGAGTCGGAGATGGCCGCGTACAACAAGACGCTCGGCAAGTTCCAGCTCGTCGGCATCCCCCCGGCGATGCGCGGCCTGCCGCAGATCGAGGTCACGTTCGACATCGACGCGAACGGCATCATCAACGTCTCGGCGAAGGACCTCGGCACGGGCAACGTGCAGCAGATCCAGATCCAGGGCGGCTCGGGCCTCAGCGACTCCGAGGTGCAGGACATGATCCGCAACGCCGAGTCGCACGCCGACGAGGCGCGGAAGCTGCGCGAGACGGTCGACGCGAAGAACATGGCGGAGACGCTCGCCTACCAGACGGAGCGCTCGCTCAAGGAGCACCGCGACAAGCTCGACGAGTCCGAGGCCTCGACGATCGAGGGTCGGATCATGGAGCTCCGCACGGCGCTGCAGGGCGACGACATCGGCGAGATCCGCGCGAAGACGGATGCGCTGCAGGAGGCGTCGCACAAGCTCGCCGAGGTGCTCTACGCACAGGCGACCGCGCAGGCGCAGGCCGGCGGCGGCGCGTCGGCGACGACCGCCGACGACGAGGTCGTCGAAGAGGGCGAGTACGAGGTCGTCGATTCCGAATGACCGACGAGCCGCAGGAGCAGGTCGAGGAGGTGCAGCAGGAGGTCGGCGACGACCGCCTGCTGCGCCTCGCGGCCGATTTCGAGAACTACAAGAAGCGCGCCGCGCGCGAGCGCGAGGAGTACGTCGCGCGCGCGAACGAGCGGCTGCTGAAGGAGCTGCTGCCGATCCTCGACGACCTCGAGCGGGCGTTGAGCTCGGCCGAGCAGCACGAGGAGGCGCAGCTCGAGGAGGGCGTGCGGCTCGTCCACCGGTCGCTCGCGTCGCTGCTCGAGCGGAGCGGCGTCACGCAGATCGACACGTCGGGCAAGTTCGACCCGCACGTCCACGAGGCGCTGCTCCAGCAGCCGGCCGAGGACAAGGAGTCGGGCGACGTCGTCGACGTCATCCAGAAGGGCTACACGCTGGGCGGCCGCGTCGTGCGGCCGGCGCGGGTGATCGTCGCCGAGTGATGGCCACGCTCTACGACACCCTCGGCGTCTCCAAGTCCGCGTCGGCCGACGAGATCAAGAAGGCGTACCGGAAGCTCGCGCGCGAGCATCATCCCGACCGCAACCCGGGCGACGCCGCCGCGGAGGAGAAGTTCAAGGAGGTGCAGCACGCCTACGACGTGCTGTCCGACGACGAGAAGCGGAAGCAGTACGACCGCTTCGGCTCGCAGAACGGGCGCGGCCCGGGCGGGCCGCAGAACGTCGACTTCGGCAACTTCGACATCGGCGACATCGGCGACCTCTTCGGCGGGCTGTTCGGCGGTCGCGCGCAGCCGCGCGCGCAGCGCCGCCAGCCGGTGCGCGGCGCCGACGTCGAGGCGCAGGTGCGCCTCTCGTTCGAGGACGCGCTGCACGGCAGCGAGGTGAAGGTGCCGGTCGAGCTGACCGTGGCCTGCCACGTCTGCGGCGGCACCGGCGCGGAGCCGGGCACGGCGCCCGTCATCTGCCCGGAGTGCAACGGCCGCGGCGTCAAGGCCGAGTCGCAGGGGCTGTTCGCGCTGTCGCAGCCCTGCCCGCGCTGCCGCGGCAACGGCACCGTGATCGAGCAGCCGTGCAAGAGCTGCAAGGGCAGCGGCCGCGAGCGGCGGCTGAAGACGTACACGGTGAAGATCAAGCCGGGCGTCAAGGACTCGACGCGCATCCGGCTCAAGGGCAAGGGCGAGGCCGGCGCGAACGGCGGGCCGGCCGGCGACCTCGTCGTGCTCGTGCACGTCGATCCGTCGAAGCTCTACGAGCGCCGCGGCGACGACCTCGTCGTCAACACGCCGGTCTCGTACGCGACGGCCGTGCTCGGCGGCTCGGTCGAGGTGCCGACGCCCGAGGGCGCGGTGTCGCTGAAGATCCCGTCCGGCTCCGAGGACGGCAAGCTGATCCGCATCAAGGGCCGCGGCGCGCCGCGCCTCGACGGCAAGGGCAAGGGCGACGTGCTCGCGCGCGTCCGCATCCAGGTGCCGAAGCGCGTGAACAAGAAGGAGCGCGAGCTCCTCGAGCAGCTCCAGAAGGCGGGCGGCTGATGGACATGTCCAGCAACCACGTTGGCGGACATGTCCAGCAACCACGTTGCGGGGCATGGCTGTAATGGACGACCGGCCGATCTACATG
>JBEQUF010000304.1:0-8022 GCA_040349295.1 Actinomycetota bacterium
AGGTAGCGCACCGTCACCGTCTGGCCGTTGTCCGGCGCGGACGGGAGGTCGAGCACGACCTGGTTGCCGGCGAGGTGGACGCCGGTCGGCGACGGCTGGGCGACGCCGTTGTAGAGGACGACCCAGCGGCCCGCGCCCGGCACGGAGGTCGTGTCGAGGCCCTCGCTCATCGTGATCGTCAGCTGCGTGCCGGCGGCGTTCGTCGAGGCCGAGCCGAAGGTCGGCGGCGTGATGTCCGGGATCTGGACGACGTTCGCCGAAGTCGCGGTCGTCGTGTTGCCGACGTTGTCGGTGATGACGGCCTCGTACTGGTAGCAGTGCTCGTCGGCGACCGTCGTGTCGTTGCCGCCGCTCAGCGTGACCGGCGCGAACGCCGTCCACGAGGCGGTGTCGCAGGTCGAGCCCGTGAGCGTCGTCTGCGAGCGGAGGATCTGGACGCCGGCGACGCCCGACTCGCCGTCGCCGACGCCGGAGGTCGAGACCGGGACGCTGTGCGTCGTGTTCGGGCCGTTCGCGTAGACGATCGAGCCGGACGGAGCGGTCGTGTCGGACTGCACGGTCAGGGAGTCGACGCTGGCGGTCGGCTGGCGCGTGACGGTGATCGTCGCGCTCAGCGGCGAGGTGCCGTCCCACGTGTAGGTGCTCGACGGGAACGCGCCCGTGTTCGCGGTGACGGCGGTGCCGCTGAGCGAGCCGGCGGTTGCCGACCAGTCGGCGGTGTCGACGCCGTTCGCGCCGACGCCCGTCAGCTGCAGGCCGAAGGTGGAGGCGCCGGGGCCCATCCAGAGCGTGCTGCCCGCGAGGTAGGTGTGACCGGCCGTGGAGGCGACGGCGATCGGCGACGCGTTCGTCAGCTTCGTCGTCGCGCTCGAGGTGAACGTCGCCCAGACGCCGGCGCCGTTCTTCACCCTGATCTCGTACTGGTAGCAGTTGCCGGCCGAGACGCTCGAGTCGACGATCGGATTCGTCGAGGCGTTCGTGACGATCGTGTTGAAGCCGCCGAAGGCGCCGCACGTGGAGCCGCTGAGCGACGCGTCGGCGCGCAGGACGTCGACCTGCGAGACGCCGGACTGCGGGTCGGTGCCGGCGTTCCAGTCGACGCTGATCTTGTCGAGGCTCGTCAGGCCGTCCGGCGCCTCGACCATGCCGCCGGTGGCGGGCGTCGTGTCGACGAGGACGATCGTCTGGTACGTCGCGCTGTTGCCGACGTTGTCCGTGCCGGTGAGCGTGTACTCGTAGCAGCTGCCGTCGGTCGGGACGGTGTCGGTCGCCGCCCCGCCGCTGAGCGCGACGTTCGTCGAGCCGGAGTAGCCGTTGGCCGGGCAGGTGCCGTTCGTCGCAGGCAGCGGGTTCGAGCGGGTGAGGACGTTGCCCGCGATGCCGGAGCCGGCGTCCGCGAAGTCCTGCTCGCCGATCGAGACGGTGAGCGACGACGACCACGGGTTGATCGAGAGGAGGCCGTTCGTCGGCGCCGTCGAGTCGGCGGCCACCGTGAACGGCGCCGGCGAGGAGTCGACACCGGCGTTGTTCGTCGCGACGACGCTGTAGGCCCCGCCGCCGTTGCTCGAGCCGTCGAACGTCAGGTCGACGTGGTTCCCCGTCTGCGTGGAGGACAGGAAGCCGCTGAGCGTCGAGAACGTGTAGCCCGCGTTGCCGGACTTGATGTCGGTCTCCGGATCGGTCGCGCCGGACGCCGTGACGGTGAAGGTGCCGGCCGCGCTCGGGCGGTACCAGAGCTTGCCGTTGCCGTCGTCGTACGTGTTGCCGGCGGAGAGGCCGCTGAACGAGACGCTCGGCGTCGTCGGCGGCGTCGTGTCGACCTTGACGACGGTCGAGATCGACGCGGTGTTGCCGACGTTGTCGGTGCCCGTGAGCGTGAACCGGTAGCAGTTGCCGTTGCTGACCCCGTAGCTCGAGCCGGTGATCGTCTGCGGGCTCGACCACGTGCCGCAGCTGTCGTGCGAGAGCGTCGCGGACTCGACCGTGAGCGTGGAGCTCTGGAGGCCGGAGTCGGCGTCGGTGTAGTCCACGCGGCTGTCGATCGAGACGGACGGGCCGGTGGTCAGGTAGCTCGAGCTGGCGATCGCCGCAGCGTCGGTGCCGTTCACCTTGAGGGCGCCGTTGACCGGCGGCGTCGAGTCGGCGTTCACCGAGAAGTGCGCGTCGCCCGAGTCGAGGCCGGCGCGGTTCGTGGCGTGGACGGTGTACGAGCCGCTGCCGATGCCGCCGGCGCCGAAGGTGGTGTCGAGGCGGCCGGCCGTCTGCGTGCCGCCGAGGAGCGACGAGTAGGTGTAGGTGCCGATGCCGGACTCGGCGTCGGTCGCCGTCGCCGTGACGGTGAAGGTGCCGCCGGCGCTCGGGCGGTACCAGAGGGTGCCCGCGCCGTCGTCGTAGGTGTTGCCGGTCGAGAGGCCGCTGAAGACGACGCTCGGCGTGACCGGGGCGGTCGTGTCGACCTTGACCGTCTGCGTCACCGTCGAGACGTTGCCGACGTTGTCGGTGCCGGTGAGCGTGAACCGGTAGCAGGTGCCGTTCGTCGCGGTGAACGCGCCGTCGGTGACCGGGGCGTCGCTGCCGAAGGTGCCGCAGGCGCCGTCGCCGAGCGACGCCGAGGCGACCGTCAGCACCGACGAGGCGAGGCCCGAGCCGGCCGGCGCGTCCGCGTAGTCGACGTGCGAGACGGTGAGGTTCGTCTGCGTCGCATAGCCGCTCGCGGCGATCGGGCCGGCCGTGATCGAGCCGCCCGTCGGGGCCGCGTTGTCGACGAGGAAGGTCAGCGTGTCGTTGCCCGTGTTGGCGTGCGGGATCGCCGTGTCGACCGAGACGACGTTCTTCTGGCCCGGCGCCGTCGTGTCGGAGCTCCCGAAGGTGTACGCCGGCGAGTCGACGGCCCACGGGCTGGCCGCGCTGCCGTTGTTCGAGGTTGCCCCGCCCGTCCCGAAGATGCCCGGGAAGTCGATGTGGTCGATGCCGCTGACGTCGGTGGAGACGGCGTGGAGCGTGAAGCCGCCGTTCCCCGCGGTGCTGTAGTAGAGGACGTAGTCGTAGCCGGCGTTCGGGGACACGTGCGAGCCCGCCGACGCGAGGTACGCGTGCGTCGCGTTCTTGAGCGTCAGCTGCGTGTCCGGCGGCGTCAGGTCGTCGCCGTACTGGAAATCGATCGTGTGCGTCGACTCGACGTTGCCGACGTTGTCGATGCCGTAGACCTTCAGCTCGAACGTGCCGCTGCTCAGCTTGGAGTGGGCGAGTGCGTAGCTCCACGTGTTGCCGTTGACCGAGGCGTCGAGCGTCGTGACGCCGTTCGAGAAGCCGGTGCCGTCGAAGTACTTGCCGCCGCCGAGATCCTGCAGCGTCAGCTTGACCGAGGCGACGCCCGAGCCGGTGTCGGTGACGGTGCCGCAGAGGCCCTCCGGCTGCGAGCCGGTGCAGTCCTGCGAGCCCGTCGGGAACGTGTTCGAGTCGTAGCCGCCGTTGTCGACCGGGAACTGCGAGGCGCTCGTCGGCGCCGTCGCGTCGGCGACGATGCTCAGCGTGTCGCTCGAGGTGAGCGGCCCGTTCGTCTGGACGCCGTTGTCGGCGGTGACCGTTGCGGTGGACGAGCCGACCGGCGTCGTCGTGCCGTCGAACGCGTAGGCCGGCGACGTGTAGTTGCCCGAGCCGCCGTTCGTGCCGAGGTCGGAGCCGAAGTGGACGGCCGAGATGCCGCTGTCGGCGTCGGTCGCGTGCGCGCCGAGCGTGTACGAGCCGGTGCCGGTCGCCTTCACGAAGAGCGTCGTGCCGTCGAAGTACGCGTTCCCGCTCGTCGACGGCGTCGTCATCGCGACGGTCGGGGCGCTGTTGTCGACCGTGACCGTCGCGATGCTCGACGTCGTGACGTTCCCGACGTTGTCGGTCGCGGTGGCCGCGACGGCGTAGGCGTGGCCGTCGACGAGCGCCGTCGTGTCCCAGCTCTTGCTGTACACGCCGGCGACACCCGTCGGGTCGGTGCCGATCGCGAGGCTCGGCGAGCAGACCGGGTTCACGGTGCGGTCGCAGAAGGCGAAGGCGACGGACGCGACACCCGAGCCGCCGTCGTTCGAGCCGGCGGAGACGAGGATGCTGCCGGCGACGACCTTGCCGTCGAGCGAGCTGTCGATCGTTGCCGTCGGCGCGGTCGAGTCGACGCGGATGCCGAGGCTGTCGGATGCCGTGTTCGCGCCGGTGCCGGCCGTGACGCCGTTCGTCGCCGTGCCGGTGACGGGCGTGATGTCCGTCGGCTGGTTGTTGAAGCTGTAGGTGCTCGACCGGTAGGTCGTGCCCGCGACCGGGGTGGTGCTGTCGTTGGCGCTCGTGCCGAGGATCGCCGGGAAGCCGACCTTGGCGATGCCGGACTCGGCGTCGCTCGCCGTCTGGTTGAGCTGGAACGAGCCGGCGGCGCCGCCGCGCAGCCACAGGGTGCTGGTCGGGCCGTTCCAGAACTGGGCGCCGGCGCCGGTCAGGAACGTCGGTGCGGCGACCGCGGTGGCCGGCACGGTGTTGTCGACGGTGAAGGTGCGGGACGCGGTCGTCGTCTGGTTGCCGGCGTTGTCGGTCGCCACGACAGCCCAGGTGTACGTGTGGCCGGTCGTCAGCGTCGTCGTGTCGAGCGAGGCCGTCCAGCTGCCGCTGCCGCCGTCCGTGCCGGCGTGGCTCGCGCCGCTCGTGACCGGGTCGCAGCTCGAGGCGGTCGAGTCGCAGATGTCGAACGCGACGTCATGGACGCCGGTCTCGCCGTCGGAGACGCCGGACGCGTTGAGCGTGAGCGAGCCCGCGACGTCGACGGCGCTCGCCGGCGCGCCGATCGTCGCCGCCGGCGGGTTGAGATCCTGGAAGACGACCTGGGAGGCGTGCGTCAGCGTCACGGCGTCGGTGCTGTCGGCCGCCGTGTAGGTGACCGTCTCGGCGTGGTCGTCGTGGACGGTGAAGGTGACGACGCCGCTCGCGTCGGACGGGCCGGAGGCCGCGGAGATCGTCGAGTGCGCGCCGCCGTTCTGCGTCAGCGTCACGGTCTTGCCCACGATCGGGTTGCCGCCGCCGTCGACGAGGGTGACCGTGATCGTCGCGGTGCTCGCGCCGTCGGCGGTGACCGCCGCGGGAGCCGCGTCGTTCGTCGAGCCGCCGGCCGAGACCGAGCCCGTGACGATGCCGAAGCTCGTGCTGCCGTTCGTGAGGCTGCCGCTCGAGGCGTCGATCGTGATCCCGCCCGGCGTCGCGCCGACCACGTCGAGGCTCGCGACGCCGTTCGAGGCGGTCGCGGTGCCGAGGCCGGTGACGGTGCCGAGGCCGCTCGTCTTGGCGAAGGTGACGACGGTGGAGCTGTCGCCGGTGACGACGTTGTCGTTCGCGTCGCGGATCTCGGCCGTCAGCGTCCGGGTGACGTTCCAGCCGAGGTTGCCGGTGCCGCTCGTGATCACGAGCTTGGCGGCGGTGCCCGGCGTGATCGTGAAGGTCGTCGAGTCGCTCGTGAGCGAGCCGCTGGTGGCGGCGATCGTGATCGCGCCGGCGACGTTGCCGGTGACGGTCAGGGTGGCGACGCCGTTCGACGCGATCGCGGTGCCGAGGCCGGTGACGGTGCCGGCGCCCGACGTCTTGGCGAAGGTGACGACCGTCGAGCTGTCACCCGTCTCGAGGTTGCCGTTCGCGTCGCGGATCTCCGCGGTGAGGCTCTTCGTCGTACCCGAGGCGATGCTGCTCCCGTTCGAGGTGATCACGACCGCCGCCGCCGGGCCGGGGACGAAGCCGACCGTGGCGCTCGCGGTCAGCGGGAGGCCGTCGAGGGTGCCGCCGATCGAGGCGGTCGAGACCGTGGTCGGGGCGGTGAGCGTGGCGGTATAGGTGCCGTCGTTGTTGTCGGTGACCGAGCCGAGCGAGCCGTGGCTGCTCGAGAGCGTGACGAGGTCGCCGCCGGCCGTGATCGTGTTGCCGTTCGCGTCCTTCGCGTGGACGGTCACCGTGGTCGTGCTGGTGCCGTCGGCGGTGAGGGTCGGGCTGCCGACCGTGACCGTCGAGGTGATCGTCGAGGCAGCGCCCGCGACGACGGTGAAGGAGCTCGTGTCGCCCGTCAGGCTGCCGGCCGTCGCGCCGACCGTGATCGGGCCGGCCGTCTGGCCGGTGACCGTCAGCGAGGCGACGCCGTTCGCCGCGGTCGCGCTGCCGAGGCCGGTGACGGTGCCCGCGCCGGTCGTCTTCGCGAAGGCGACGCTCGTCGAGCTGTCCGAGCCGACGAGGTTGTCGTTGGCGTCGCGGATCTCGGCGGTGAGGGTGCGGGTGGCGCCGGAGGCGAGGTTGCCGGTGCCGCTCGTGACGACGACCTTGGCAGCCGCGCCGGGCGTGATCGTGAAGCCGGTCGAATCGGCCGCGAGCGAGCCGCTGGTGGCGCCGATCGCGATCGCCCCGGCGAGCTTGCCGGTGACGGTCAGGGACGCGACGCCGTTCGCTGCGGTTGCGTCGCCGAGTCCGGTGACCGTGCCGGCGCCCGAGGTCTTGGCGAAGGTGACGGTCGTCGAGTTGTCGCCGGTGAGGACGTTGTCGTTGGCGTCGCGGATCTCGGCCGTGAGGGTCTTCGTGGCGCCCGAGGCGATGTTCGAGGCGTCGCTCGTGACGACAACCTTCGCGGCCGCGCCCGGGACGACGGTGAAGGTCGTCGAGTCGTCGGTCAGGCTGCCCGCCGTGGCGTCGACCGTGATCGCGCCGGCGACGTTGCCGGTGACGGTGAGCGTGGCGATGCCGTTCGAGGCGGTTGCGTCGCCGAGGCCGGTGACGGTGCCCGCACCGGAGCTCTTCGCGAAGGTGACGGTCGTCGAGTTGTCGCTCGTCTCGACGTTGTCGTTGGCGTCGCGGATCTCGGCGGTGAGGGTGCGGGTGGCGCCGGAGGCGAGGTTGCCGGTGCCGCTCGTGACGACGACCTTCGCCGCGGCGCCGGGGACGACCGTGAAGCTCGTCGAGTCGTCGGTCAGGCTGCCCGCCGTGGCGTCGACCGTGATCGCGCCGGCGACGTTGCCGGTGACCGTGAGGCTCGCGATGCCGTTCGAGGCGGTTGCGTCGCCGAGGCCGGTGACGGTGCCGGCGCCGCTCGTCTTCGTGAACGTGACGACCGTCGCGCTGTCACCCGTGACGAGGTTGTCGTTGGCGTCGCGGATCTCGGCGGTCAGCGTCCGGTTCGAGCCCGAGGCGAGATTGACCGTGCCGCTCGTGACGACGACCTTGGTCGCGGCGCCCGGGACGACGGTGAAGGTCGTCGAGTCGCTCGTGAGCGAGCCACTCGTGGCGTCGATCGTGATGGCGCCCGCGACGTCGCCGGTGACGGTCAGCGAGGCGACGCCGTTCGAGGCGGTGGCGCTGCCGAGCCCGGTGAGGGTGCCGGCGCCGCTGGCCTTGGCGAAGGTGACCGAGGTGGAGTTGTCGCCGGTGAGGACGTTGTCGTTCGCGTCGCGGATCTCGGCGGTGAGCGTCCGGTTCGAGCCCGAGGCGAGGTCGGCCGTGCCGCTCGTGACGACGACCTTGGCCGCGGCGCCCGGGACGACGGTGAAGCTCGTCGAGTCGCCCGTGAGCGAGCCGCCGGTCGCGCCCACCGTGATCGCGCCGGCGTCCTTGCCGGTGACGGTCAGGCTGACGACACCGTTCGTGGCGGTCGCGCTGCCGAGGCCGGTCAGCGTGCCGGCGCCCGTCGTCTTGGCGAAGGTCAGCGAGGTCGAGTTGTCGGAGGTGACGAGGTTGTCGTTGGCGTCGCGGATCTCGGCGGTGAGGGTGCGGGTGGCGCCGGAGGCGAGGTCGGCGGTGCCGCTCGTGACGACGATCTTCGTCGCAGCGCCGGGCACGACCGTGAAGGCGGTCGAGTCGCCGGTGAGGCCCGAAACCGACGCGTCGATCGTGATCGCGCCTGCGACGTCGCCGGTCACCGTGAGGGAGGCGACGCCGTTGGCGACGGTCGCGCTGCGGAGGCCGGTGACGGTGCCGGCGCCCGAGGTCTTGGCGAAGGTGACGGTCGTCGAGTTGTCGCCGGTG
>JBEQUF010000314.1:0-5563 GCA_040349295.1 Actinomycetota bacterium
GCTCGCCGGCGGTGGGGATGGAGCCGTCTCGTGCTCGGCCGCGGCTTGCCGCCGCCGCGCAGGTCGGCGGCGGCCATCGTTACGACGCCTGGCGACCGCTTCGCTTCGCTCCGCTTTGCTCGCCGGCGGTGGGGATGGAGCCGTCTCGTGCTCGGCCGCGGCTTGCCGCCGCCGCGCAGGTCGGCGGCGGCCCTCGTTACTTGCAGCTATGCCGCGGGGGAGAGCGCCGCGATCTCCCGGCGTTCCGCCAACCTCGAGAGGGCCTGCGTCTCGATCTGGCGGACGCGCTCGCGGGTGATGCCCATCCGCCGGCCGATCTCCTCGAGGGACTTCGGCTCCATCTCCTCGTCGAGGCCGTAGCGCATCCGGATCACGAGCTGCTCGCGCTCGGGCAGCTCGCCGATCGCGTGGTGGAGCGCCGTCTCGTCGAGCGCGACCTGCACCTCCTCGGCGACGTCCTCGGATGCGTGCGCGACGAGGTCGCCGAACGAGGTGTCGCTGTCGTCGCCGACCGCCTTGTCGAGCGAGGCGACCGTGCGCGCCGCGTTCCGCGTCTCGCGGACGTGCTTGACGTTCAGCTTCGCCTTCGCCGCGATCTCCTCGTCCGTCGGCATCCGCTCGAGCTCGAGCATCAGCTCGCGCTCGGCGCGCGCCATCTTCTGCTCGCGCTCGACGATGTGGACCGGGATGCGGATCGTCCGCGACTTGTTGGCGACGCCGCGCTGCACCGCCTGGCGGATCCACCAGGTCGCGTACGTCGAGAACTTGTAGCCCCGCCGCCAGTCGAACTTCTCGACCGCCCGGATCAGCCCGATGATCCCCTCCTGGATCAGGTCGAGCAGCGTCAGGCCGTGGCCCTGGTACTTCTTCGCGATCGAGACGACGAGCCGGAGGTTCGAGTTGATCATCGTGTCCTTCGCCGCCGGATCGCCCCGCTCGATCCGCTTCGCGAGCTCGACCTCCTCCGCCGCCGTCAGCAGGGGGTAGCGGCCGGCCTCGTTCAGGAAGAGCTGCAGCGAGTCGGTCGTCATCGCCGCGACCTGGTCGTTCTGGTAGGTCGGCTCGTCCGCCTCCGGGAGCGCGCAGTCGTCCGTGAGGTCGATCCCGCGCGTCTCGATCTGCTCGTAGAGCCCGTTCAGCTCCTCGTCGTCGAGCTCGAGCTCCTGCACCAGGGCCGTGAAGGCCGACATGTTGATGCAGCCCATCTCCTCGCCGTGCTCCATCAGCGCACGCAGCTGCTGTTCCGCCGTCATGTGAGCAAAACGCCGGAGTGGCCCGAGTGGTTCCGGGTAGCATCCCGGGATGGCACCCGACTCCGTGTGGGAGATCGTGTTCCTGCTGGTGATCCTCAAGATCCCGATCGTCTACCTGTGCGGTGTCATCTGGTACGCGATCAAGGCGGAACCGAAGCCCGAGGCCGGCGCGTCGGTGACGGCCGCGATCGGCCCGGAGCAGGACGGCGACGGCGGCGCTCGGCGGCGGACGCCGTTCCGGCGGCCGCTCCGTCCGCACGGCGGACCGACGAGAACTGCGCCGCGCTCCCCGCGGACCGCGTACGCTCGGGGTGAACGACGATGAGCACCGACGAGGCAACCACACCGATCAGCGACTCCCGGCCGGCCTACACGGTCGCCGGCTTCCTCGCCGCGATGGCGATCTTCGTCGACCTGATCGGCCTCGCCTGGCACCCGCTGCGCCTGATCGGCCCGGGGATCGTCATCTCGATGATCGCCGCCGGCATGGCTCCGAAGGGCAACAAGCTCGCCCGGGCGGCCGTCGCCGTCTCGGCGATCTGCTTCTTCCTCGGGATGATGATCGGCGTCGTCGCCCAGCGCCCGCTCTGGTAAGCGCCGCGGCGCTGCTTCAATAGAGAGCGGACATGGACGGACTGAACGCCGGCTACGCCGCGCTGCTGCTCGAGCAGTTCCTCGAGAACCCCGCCGCCGTCCCGTCGGAGTGGCGGTCACTGTTCGAGAGCGCGCCGACGGAGGAGCTTCTCGCGATGCAGCCGGGGCTCGCCCTGCTGCTCGAGAAGACCAACGGGAACGGCCACGCGGCCGTCGCGGAGCCGCCGCCGTCGCCGGTGGTCGTCGAGCGCGTCGACGAGCAGCTCGCCGCCGGGATCGCCGCGGCGATGCGCCTCGTCAACGCCTATCGGTCGCACGGGCATCTCGCGGCGCACCTCGATCCGCTCGGCTCCGAGCCGCCCGGCGACCCGCAGCTCCAGCCGGAGCACTTCAATCTCACGCCGGAGCTGATGGCGCGGATCCCCGCGAGCCTGCTCGGCCTCTACCTCGAGTCGGCCACGCTCGCCGACGCGCTGCCGAAGCTCCGCGCCACCTACTGCGGCGCGATCGCCTACGAGATCGAGCACATCTCCGACCACGAGGAGCGCCACTGGCTGCGCCAGGCGATCGAGTCGGGCCGCTACCGGCAGCAGCTCGACGAGTCGTCGAAGCGGCAGCTGCTCGAGCGGCTGACGCAGGTCGAGGGGATGGAGTCGTATCTCCGCCGCTCGTTCCTCGGTCAGAAGCAGTTCTCGATCGAGGGCGTCGACGTGATGGTGCCGATGCTCGACGAGTCGATCGAGATCGCCGCCGACCAGGGCGCGCACGAGGTCGTGATCGGCATGGCGCATCGCGGCCGGCTGAACGTCCTCACGCACGTCGTCGGCCGTCCGTACGATGTGATCCTCCGCGAGTTCGAGGGCGAGCGCACGATCGACGCCGTCGTCGTCAGCGAGGAGGGCGGCAGCGGCGACGTCAAGTACCACCTCGGCGCGGAGGGCATCCGCGCGACGCGGGCGGGGGAGATCACCGTCACGCTCGCCGCGAATCCGTCGCATCTCGAGGCCGTCGACCCGGTCGTCGTCGGGCGCGCCCGCGCGGAGCAGACCGACCGCTCGACGCGCGAGGGCTTCCACGACCCGACGAAGGCGCTCCCGATCCTCATCCACGGCGACGCGTCCTTCGCCGGCCAGGGCGAGGTGGCGGAGACGCTGAACCTCGAGGGCCTCACGGGCTACTCGACGGGCGGCACGCTGCACCTGATCGCGAACAACCAGGTCGGCTTCACGACCGACCCGCAGGACGGCCGCTCGACCCGCTACTCGAGCGATCTCGCGAAGGGCTTCGACATCCCGATCATCCACGTGAACGCCGACGACCCGGAGTGCGCGCTGTCGGCGATCCGGCTGGCGCTCGCCTACCGGCGCCGCTTCGGCCACGACGTCGTCGTCGACCTCGTCGGCTACCGGCGGCACGGTCACAACGAGCAGGACGAGGCCGCCTACACGCAGCCGCTGCACGCGGCCGCGATCGCCGACCATCCGACGGTGCGCGCGCAGTACGCGGAGGCACTCGTCGACGAGGGCGTCGTCTCCGAGGAGCAGGCGGCACAGCTCGCCGCCGACGTGAGCAGCCAGCTGAAGGCGGCGCACGAGGCGCTGAAGGCGTCGCTCGCCGCGCCGCCGAAGGTCGAGGGGCACATCCCGCGCAGCAGCACGCAGTCGCCGGTCACGGCCGTCGGCGCCGACACGCTCCGGTCGCTGAACGAGGAGCTCCTGCGCTTCCCCGAGTGGTTCACGCCGCACCCGAAGCTGCTGAAGCAGCTCCTGCGCCGGCGCGACACGCTGACGGACGGCGGGATCGACTGGGGCCAGGCGGAAGGGCTCGCGTTCGCGTCCCTCCTCGTCGAGGGGATCCCGATCCGGATCACCGGCCAGGACACGCAGCGCGGCACGTTCTCACACCGGCACGCCGTCCTCCACGACGTCCACACCGGCGCGACGTTCACGCCGATGCAGCATCTCGACGGTGCGACCGCCTCGTTCGAGATCTACAACTCGCCGCTGTCGGAGTACGCGTGCGTCGGCTTCGAGTACGGCTACTCGGCGGCGGCGCCGGAGGCGCTCGTCCTGTGGGAGGCGCAGTTCGGCGACTTCTCGAACGGCGCGCAGATCATCATCGACCAGTTCATCTCGGCCGGCCTCTCCAAGTGGGGCGAGACCTCGCGGCTGACGCTCCTGCTCCCGCACGGCTACGAAGGCAACGGGCCGGAGCACTCGAGCGCGCGGCTCGAACGGTTCCTGCAGCTCGCCGCCCAGGAGAACATCCGGATCGCGAACTGCACGACCTCGGCGCAGTACTTCCACCTGCTGCGGCGGCAGGCGCTCGACGCGACCGCCCGGCCGCTCGTCGTGATGACGCCGAAGGGGCTGCTCCGGCTGAAGCAGGCGGGCTCGACGCTCGACGACCTCGCGCACGGCGAGTTCCGCCCGGTCATCGACGACGCGCGCACCGACAAGGAGCGCGTCACCCGGCTCGTCCTCTGCCAGGGGAAGATCTACTACGACATCGTCGGCCACGAAGAGCACCGCGACGGCGACGACGTCGCCGTCGCGCGGATCGAGCAGCTCTATCCCTTCCCGGTCGAGGAGGCGGCGGCGGTCGTCCGCAGCTATCCGAACCTGCGCGAGATCCTCTGGGTGCAGGAGGAGCCGCAGAACATGGGCGCCTGGCGGTCGATCCGCCATCGGCTCGAAGAGGCGCGTCCCGAGTCCGCGACGCTGCAGTACGTCGGGCGGCCGTGGCGGGCGTCGCCGAGCGAGGGCTACCCGACCTCGCACCTGCGCGAGCAGGACCGGATCGTGCGCGCGGCGCTGAGCCGCTAGCGCTTCTTCGCGGCGCGGCGCATCTCGAGCACGCGCGAGGCGACCTTCGGCCCGTGCTTGCGGGCGAGGTCGAGCACCATCTTGCGCTGGCGCGGCGTCAGCCGGCGGTAGACGTCCCAGACCGTCAGTGCGACGCCGAGCGGCGCGATGCGTGGGCGGAGACGGGGCACGCGGCCATCCTACTTGCCGGGCCACGAACCGGCGCCGCGGTCACGGTCGTGTCCGTGGCCGTGCCACTGGTCGCCGTCGGTCCCGGCCACCGTCACCGGCGCCGGCGCGGGCGCGGGCGGCGTCGGCCAGGTCGTGGTCGGCGGCGGCGGCGGCGTGACGGTCGTGGTGTCGGTCGTCGTCGTCTCGGGCGCGAGCGTCGAGGCGACCGGCAGGTGCGGCGCCAGCTCGCGGTGTCCCTTGCCGCGATCCCGGCCGTGGTCGCCCTTGCCGGTCGTGACGGGCTGCGGGACGGCCGGCGTCGGGGTCGCCGTGCCGGCGACGGGCGCCGGCGAGGGGGTCGGCGCCGGCGAGGGAGTCGGGGCCGGGGCGGGGCTGGGAGTCGGGGCCGGCGCCGGCGTCGCGGCCGGGGCGGTCGGCGCGTCGGGGGCGACCTTCGTGCCGGGCGTGGACGGCAGCGCGGTCACGCGCTTCGTCACCGGCTTCGCGGTGGGCCTCGCGGCCGGCTTCGGCGCGGCGACCCGTGGGATCGTCACGAGCCGGGCGGCGGCGACGACCTCGGGCTTGTGGCGATTCGTCACAAGCACCTGGTGGATCGTGAGCGCCGTCGCGCCCGCCCCGACGGAGGCCGTCGGCAGGCCCGAGACGCGGATCGTCGTCGTGTCGTTGCTGTGGCTCCGGGGCGCGGCCGGCAACGGCGCCGAAACGGCCGTATTCTGCCCC
>JBEQUF010000328.1:0-6439 GCA_040349295.1 Actinomycetota bacterium
GCTCGATCGCGTCGAGCGCGATATAGCCGTTCGCAGTCTGCTCCTCGATCCTGGCGGCGTGCTGCTCGGCCTTACCGGAGAAAGCGATCAGAAAGCGGACGACGGCGAGCGACGGCTCGACCTGGTACTGCTCGAAGAACTGCCACTGGAGCACCTGGGCGCGCTCGTAGGGGTCCGTCGGGGCATACTGGCTACCGTCGCCGAGGTACCAGATGATCGCGTTCGACTCTGCGAGCGGCCGGCCGTCGTCGAGGACGAGCGTCGGCGTGTTGCGCGTCGGGTTCAGTCCGGCGAGCTGCTCGCGCGGACTGCTGCGGTCGATCACATCGATTTCGCGCAGCTCGAGCGGGATCCCGAGGTGGGCGGCGAGCAGCCGCACCTTGTAACAGTTGCCCGAGATCGCGCTGTTGTGGAGGAGCACGCGGCGCTGACGGCCTGCGCATCCTCCCGCGGGAGGCGGCGCGAGACGATCTGCGAGACGCCGTCGCCGCCCATCGTGACGCCGTAGAGGATGTCCGCCGCCTCCATCGTCCGCTTCTGGTGCGTGATGACGACGAACTGCGCGCGGTCGCTGTAGCGGCGCAGCAGCTCGACGAAGCGGCCGATGTTCGTGTCGTCGAGCGCAGCCTCGACCTCGTCGAGGAGATAGAACGGGCACGGCCGCGCGAGGAAGAGCGCGAACAGGAACGAGATCGCGCCGAGCGACTTCTCGCCGCCGGAGAGCAGCGACAGCCGCTGCACCTTCTTGCCGACCGGACGGAGATGCACCTCGATGCCGGGCTGCGACTCCTCGTCCTCCGGCTCGAGCAGCTCGAGCCGGCCCTCGCCGCCGGGGAAGAGCGTGCCGGCGACCTCCGCGAAGTGCGTCTGCACCGCGCGGAACGTCTCGGCAAAGCGCGTCTCCACCGTCTCGGTCAGCTCGTCGCGGAGCTTCTCGAGCTCCTGCAGCGACCGTTCGAGGTCTGCCCGCTGCGTCGACAGCTCCTCGAGGCGCTCCTTCTCGGCCTCGTACTCCTCCTTCGCGAGCGGGTTCACCTGGCCGAGCTGCTCGCGGCGGCGCTCGAGCCGTTCCGCGGTCGTCGCGAGCTCGTCGCGGTCGTCGCCTTCCGCTCGCTCCTCGGTGCCGGCGTGCTCGAGCCTGCGCCGCGCCTCGTCTGCCTCGGCCTCGATGCGCGCGATCTCGACCTCGATCGCCGACACGCTCGCCGACGCATTCGTCAGCGCCTGCCGGAGCTCGACCTCGGCGGCGCCGAGCCGGCGCAGCTCCTCGCCGAGCTGGCCGGTGCGCGCCCCGCCGGCGTCGACCTGCGCGCGCAGCGGCGCCTCGAACCGGGCCGCCGCCTCGCCCGCACCCGCGAGCGTCGCGTCGAGCCGTTCCGCACCCGCGAGCACCCGCGCGAGCTGGTGCGGACGGGCGCGACGGCGCCCGGCGCGCACGGCGGCGTCGATCCGCGCCGCTTCGGCCGCGCGTGCCGCCTCGCCGAGCTTCGCCGCCTCGGAGGCCGCGGCATCGGCCTCGTCGACGAGCGTGCGGCATTCCATCCGCAGCAGCTCGGCGTCCCCCTCGCCTGCTTCGACCTCCACCGAACCGCCGAGACGCGACAGGTCGCGCTCGGCAGCGCCCGCACCGTCGACGGCCGACGACAGCTCGCGGCGGAGAACGCTCTCGCGCTCGCCCAGCTCGCGCAGCTGCACGCCGAGCGCGGCGGTGCGCTCCGCTCCGGCCTCGCCGCGTGTGCGGAGCGGCGCCTCGATCACGTCGACGGCGGCGTCGAGCTCGCTCAACGCGTGCTCGAGCCGCTTCGCGGCGGCGACGAGCGAGCGCAGCGTGTCGACGTCGGCGCGACGCATGCGCAGGCGCGGCGCGACGGCCGCGAACGCCTCCTCCGCCGTCGCCGCGTTCTGCTCGGCGACCTCGGCCGCACGCTCGGCGATGCGCGCCTGCTCGGCGAGCTGCTTCGCCTCGGCTGCGAGCGCCTTCTGCCGCGCCTCGAGCTCGAGCAGCACCGCCTCCGCCGTCTCGCCCGCGAACCAGAGCTCGCCGCGCTGCGGGTCGTAGCCGTAGCCGTCGCGCGTCACCGACGGCACCTTCGCGTTCAAGAGCTCGTCCTTCTCGACCACCGGCAGCTCGGCGACGAGCTCCTTCGGGTCGCGGCCCGCGAGCACCCGGAGCGAGCCGAGACCGGTCGCGGCGGCACGCTCGAGCAGCTCGAACGCCGCCTTCACCGTCGGCGCGACGACGGCCGACGCGCGCGCGCCGAGCGCCGCGGCGACCGCCCGCTCGTCGCCGGGCTCGACCTCGATCAGCTGCAGCGCGAGCCGCTCGCCCGCGTCGACGAGCGCACGCGCCGCCGGCGGGATCCCCTCGCGCTCGGCGAGCGAGCGCTCGAGCGTCGCCAGCCGCTCCTGCGCGGTCAGCGCACGCTCGGCGAGCGTGTCGCGCTCGTGCGCCGCCTCGCGTGCGGCCGCGCGGGCGTAGAGCGCCTGCTGCTCAAGCTGCTCGGGCGACGGACCGCCGCGGCGGGCGTCCTCCTCGGCCTCCGCCAGCTCGGACGAGAGCCGCTGGATCAGCCGCTGCGCCGACTCGCGCTGCACGGCGAGCCGTGCCGCCTGGCGCCGCAGCTCGTACGAGACGGAGAGCGCGGCTTCGCGCTCACCCGCCGCGCCGGTCAGCTCGGCCTCGATCTCCGCGCGCTGCGCGAGCACCACGTCCAGCCTCTCCTGCGCCGACGCGCGCAGCGCACGCTCGGCGGCGAGCAGCTTCCGCAACGCCTGGCGCGCACGCTCGTAGCGCGCCTCGCGCTCGACGGCGGCGACGCGCGCGGCCTCCGCCTTCTCGTTCGCGACCAGCTCGAGCTGTGCGACCTCGGCGGGCGACTGCCCCGCGTCGCTCTCGGCGTCGGCGAGCTCTGCGCGGACGCCCTCGACGAACGACGCACTCGACTCGCGGCGGAGCGACAGCCGCTCGGCGGCGCTGCGCAGGCGATAGAGCACCTGCATCGCGGACTCCCGCTTGCCGGCAGCATCGGCGAGCTCCTCCTCGGCGCGGCCGCGCTCCTCGAGCACGGCCTCGAGCTTCTCGTCGGCCGCGCGGCGCGACAGCGCTGCGGCGGCCTTGCGCTCCTCCGCCTCCTGCGTCCGTTCGTCGAGCGTCGCGAGATCGAGCTCGGCGATGCGCGCGCGCAGCTTCGCGATCTCGCCGCGGAGCTTCTCCGCGCGCTCGGCCGCGGTCGCCTGCAGCGCGAGCGGACGCAACCGCTTCTTGACCTCGTCCTCGAGGTCGCGGGCGCGTTCCACCTGCGTGGCGACGCGTGCGAGCTTCAGCTCGGCGCGGTGCCGGCGCGCCTTGAAGCGGCCGAGCCCGGCCGCCTCCTCGATGAGCGCGCGCCGCTCTTCGGGCTTCGACGACAGGATCGCCTCGACCTTGCCCTGGCCGATGATCGAGTGCATGCCCTGGCCGAGCCCGAGGTCGGCGAGGATCTCGATCAGGTCGAGCCGCCGGACGGCGGTGCGGTTGAGCAGGTACTGCCCCTCGCCGCCCCGGTGCAGCCTCCGCGCGATCGACAGCTCGCTGTAGTCGACCGGGCCGGTGCCGTCGCTGTTGTCGAAGAGGAGCTCGACCTCGCAGAAGTCCGCGGAGCCGCGCATGGCGGCGCCGGCGAAGAGGACGTCGTCGGGCTTCTCGGCGCGCAGCTCGCTCGGCGAGAGCGAGCCGGCGGCCCAGCGGATCGCGTCGGCGACGTTCGACTTGCCGGAGCCGTTCGGGCCGACGATGACGCCGACGCCCGGCTCGAGGCGCACCTCGACGGCGTCCGGGAAGGACTTGAAGCCACGCAATTTGACGGCGCGCAGATGCACCGACGGCAGGCTACTGCGTCGCTCGGCTGGCGGTCACGCCGCCGGGATGCCGGCCTCGAGCTTCTCCAGGGCCTCCCGGGCGGCCTCCTGCTCGGCCGCCTTCTTCGAGCGCCCCTCGCCGACGCCGAGCTGCTCGCCGTCGACGATCGCGGCGCACGTGAAATGCCGCTCGTGGGCCGGGCCCTCGGCGGAGAGCACGGTGTAGGTGACCTGCCGCCCGGTGCGCGCCAGCGCCTCCTGCAGCTCGGTCTTGTGGTCGACGTGGGTCGTCAGCGCGTACTCGATGCGCGGCCGGAACACCTCGACGACCGCCTGCTCGATCGCCGGGAAGCCGTGCTCGAGGAAGAGCGCGCCGAGCACCGCCTCGAGGAGCGCCGCGAGGACGTTCCGGTTCCGCGAGAGCCGCTGCAGCTCGCCGGGCTGGAGGTCGGCCTGCTGCTCGGCGAACCGCTCGCCGAGCCCGAGCTCCCGCGCCACGACGGCGCAGCTCGCACGCGAGACCACGTGCGAGCGCACCTTCGCGAGCCGGCCCTCCGAGAACTCGGGGTACCGGGCGTAGAGCTCGTGCGCAACCGCCAGCTCGAGGACGCTGTCGCCGAGGAACTCCAGCCGCTCGTACGACACCGTCCGCTCCGGCGCCCAGGACGCGTGCGTGAACGCGACGCCCGCCCGTTCGGGCGGCAGCGTCTCGATCAGCTCGGCGAGGCTACTGGTGCGTCGTGACGTAGTCGACGGCCTGGCCGACGGTCGTGATCTTCTGCGCGTCCTCGTCGGAGATCTTGATCCCGAAGTTGTCCTCGAGCTCCATGATCAGCTCGACCAGGTCGAGCGAGTCGGCGCCGAGGTCCTCCTGGAACGACGCCTCCTCGGCGATGTTCTCCTCGGGGATCTGGAGCTGGTCGGTCAGGACCTCTTTGACCTTCTCGTACACCTCGTCACGCGACGCAGCCATGTCACCTCTATTTAGTCGTCGGGGCCTTGGAAAGCGCGCCGATCATACAACCTCGGCCTGCTGGCCCATCCGGGCTGCGAGCCGGCCGACGACGTCGTGCTCGACGCCGCGTGCCGCGAGGCGCACCGCGTTCTCGATCGCCGTGGCCGAGGAGTTCCCGTGCGCGATCACCGCGAGGCCCCGGAGGCCGAGCAGATAGGCGCCGCCGTACGTGTCCGGAACGAGCCGCGCGCGGAGGCGCCGCGCGGCCGGGCGGATCAGCAGGCCGCCGAGCTTGCCGGAGGTCGTCGCCGTGATCTCGGCCCGCAGGCCCTCGAGGATGGTGCGGATCGAGCCTTCGAGCGTCTTCAGGACGACGTTGCCCGTGAAGCCGTCCGTGACGACCACGTCGGCCGCGCCGCCGAGGATGTCCCGGCCCTCGCAGTTGCCCCGGAAGTCGAGCTCCGAGGCGGCGAGCAGCTCGTGCGTCTCGAGCGTCAGCTGGTTGCCCTTCTCCGGCTCCTCGCCGATCGAGAGCAGCCGCACGGTCGGGTTCGAGACGCCGAGCACGTCCTCGGCGAAGACGGCGCCCATCGTCGCGAACTGCACGAGATGCTCCGGACGCGCGTCGGCGTTCGCGCCGGCGTCGAGGAGCACGGACGGGCCGCGCGGCGTGAGGATCGGGATCGCGATCGCCGGGCGCAGGACGCCGGGAATCCGGCGCAGCTCGAGCAGGCCCGCGGCCAGCATCGCGCCCGTGTTCCCGGCGGAGACGACCGCGTCGGCCTTCCCCTCATGGACGGCGCGAACGGCCGAGACCATCGAGCTCCCCGGCTTCGCGCGAACCGCCTCGGCGGGCTTGTCGTCCATCTCGACGACGCCCTCGGTCTCGACGAGCTCGAGCCCCTTCGTGTCGGTTCCGGCGTCGCCGTAGAGGACCGGCGTCAGCGCGCCCGAGCGCGCGGCGAGGGCGCCGGCGACGATCTCTGCCGGGCCGCGGTCTCCTCCCATCGCGTCGACCGCGATCTTCGGCATGGGCCTACGGAGCGTCGATGTTGAGCGGCTCGACCTCGCGACCCTTGTAGATGCCGCAGGTCGGGCAGACATGGTGCGGCCGCTTGGGCTGGCCGCAGTTCGGGCACGTGTTGACGCGCGGAGCGTCGATCGCGTGCGTCGCGCGGCGCTTGTCGCGGCGCGACTTCGAGGTTTTCCGCTTCGGAACCGCCATGATCGGCGGCCCACTATAGCCACAATCCGCCCATGGGCCTCCTCGAGGACTTCGACGAGCAGATCCGTGCGCGCGGGACGGACGAGGACGGGATCTGGAGCGGCGACGGGTGGAACGCCGTCCTCCGGCTGCCGGACGACGTCGACCGGGCCGTCGCGCGGCTGCGGGAGCTGCCCGGGCACACGGAGTGGAAGCTCTACGGGCACGATCCGGCCTGGCTCCCCGGCCGCCTGCGCGAGCTCGGCCTCGTCCCCGAGGACGAGGAGGCGGTGCTGGTGGCCGAGGCGGCCGCCCTGCCTGCGCCGCCGGCCGGCGTCGAGCTCCGCGACGACCCGGAGGCCTTCGCCGACCTCGCCGCGGAGGTGTTCGGCGGGAGGCGCTACGAGCTGCCGGCGAGGGCCGTGGCCGTCGTCGCGTTCGCC
>JBEQUF010000329.1:0-3822 GCA_040349295.1 Actinomycetota bacterium
ACCGCCTACCGCCCCGACCCGGTCGGCCGGGTCGTCCTCGGGCAGACGGCCCAGGCGCTCGGCGGGCGCGCCTTCGGTGAAGGGGACCTTGCCGGCGCGGGGGCGGCGCTCCGCCGGGCGGTCGGAACGGGGCCGACGACCACCGTGGCGAGCGTCTCGGTGAGCCGCAGGCCGCTCGCCCCCTATGCCGCGGGGATCGCCCTCGCCCTGCTGGCGGCCGCCGCGGGCCTTCGGCGAAGGCCCTTCCGGACGTAAGATCCCATCTTCGTGCTCCGTCGCCTCCTCCTGATCGCCGGCGCAGCCGTGGCCGCCGGCACGCTCCTCGCCTCCGCCTCCGCGCGGACCTCGACGTCGAGCGACGTCGGCTGGGGCGGCTTCGGCAACACGCCGGACAACGTGCGCCACTCGACGCTGTCGCAGATCACGAAGTCGAACGTCGACCAGCTCGCGCCCGCGTACACCGTCGACTTCCAGAAGATCGACTCGAGCGTGCGCCGCGGCGAGCAGTCCTATCCCGTCGAGTCGAACGGGACGCTCTACATGACGACGAACGACGACAACGTCTGGGCGCTCGACGCGACGACCGGCAAGGTCAAGTGGCGGTGGACCCCCGACGACGTCGCCGTCTTCCGCAACTTCGGCATCGTCGCGAACCGCGGTGTCGCGCTCTGCGACGGCCACGTCTTCGAGCTGACGCTCGACATGACGATCGTCCAGCTCGACGCGGCGACCGGCAAGCTCGAGCGCCGCGTGCCGATCGCGCGCGACGTGCCGGGCGCGTCGATGAACTCGGGCTACTCGGAGACGAGCGCCCCGATCTGCGCCGACCACCGCGTGATCTTCGGCGCCGCCGGCTCCGAGTACGGCGTGCGCGGCTTCGTCATGGCGTACCGGTCGAGCGACCTGCGCCCGGCCTGGCCGAATCCGTTCTGGACGATCCCGCCGGCCGGCACCGAGTGGCGCCACGGCTCGACGCTCGCGGGCGGCGGCGTCGTGTGGACGCCGGTCACCGTCGACCCGACGACGAAGACGCTCTACTTCGGCACCGGCTCGGCGACGCCGCTCTACTTCCCGTCGATCCGCCCGGGCAGCGACCCGCGCGGCGACTCGCTGATCGCGGTAGACCTGAACACCGGCCGCATGAAGTGGTGGCAGCAGCAGATGGCGTTCAACGAGTGGGCGTACGACACCGCGCAGCCGCCGCTCGTCTACACCGGGAAGATCGCCGGCAAGAGCCAGCGGATCGTCTCGGTCGCGACGATGGAGGGCCTCTGGTTCGCGTACGACGCCGCGACCGGCCGCCCGATCTACCAGCGCGTGAAGGTGATCGACCGCGTCGAGCATCCGCGCCTCCAGCCCGGCAAGAGCGTCACGGTGTTCCCGAGCTCGCTCGGCGGCCTCAACTACTCGCCGGCCGCGTACGACGCGTCGACGAACTACGTGCTGAACGCGGCGGCGGAGACGGCGGCCGTCGACGTGCAGGCGGCGCTGACGCCGACGCAGAAGAAGCAGAAGTTCACGCTCGGCGACGTCTTCCTCGGGCTTGCGAACGGCAACTTCGGCACCGAGCTGCAGGGCTGGCACGACCACGGCTCGATCAGCGCGATCGACGTCTCGACCGGCAAGCAGGTCTGGAAGTTCACGACGCCCGAGCCGGAGCGCGGCGGCGTCTCGACGACCGCGACCGGCATCGGCTTCGCCGGCGGCGGCGACGGCGTGGTGCGCGCGTTCGACCTCAAGACGGGCAAGGTGCTGTGGACGTCGGCGCCGGCCGGTGCGCCGATCGCGGCGGGGCCGGCGATCTACTCGGTCGACGGCAAGGAGTACGTCGCGATCACCGTCGGCGGCACGCCGACCTCCTCGAGCGGCGGCACGGTCACGAAGCTGACGGTCTTCGCGCTCGGCGGCACACAGGGTTCCAAGCAGACACAGGGTTCCGAACAGTTCGGCACGAGGGCGCCCGCGACCCCGGCGTCCGCGCCGGCGGCACACGCGGCGCCGCACCGGGTCGCCGCGAGCGGCCACGGCCGCATCGTCATGCAGGCGCCGATCGCCGTCCGCCCGTGGCTCGCGAACTCGTCGAACGTCGTCCGGGTCACCGGCCGCCTGCTCTGGGACGGGCACCCGGTCGCCGGCGCGCAGGTCTCCGCCGACCGCTTCGTCATCCCCGCGGTGACGGGCAAGGACGGGACGTTCGGCTTCGACACCGACGTGACGGCGGCCGCCCGCCGCGTCGTCCGCGTCGTCTCCGCGAGCGGTGCGACGGTGAACGGCACGAAGCTGAGCGCCGCCCAGCAGAGCGCGCTCCTCGCCGCGAACGGCGGCATCAGCGTCGGCTACAAGCTGACGGGTCTGAGCGCGCACGCAAGCGGCGGGCACGTCGTCGTCAGCGGCCGCGTCGTCAACACCGCCGGCAACGCGCCGCCGACCGTGCGCCTGCTGACGTACCGCCTCTCCGGCACGATCACCGACGCCTCGGGCAAGCCTGTCCAGGGCGCCGTGGTCACGACGCGCACGCAGGACCGCGACTTCTGGACGCACTCCTCGGCGACGAACGCCGACGGCCACTACACGTCCTACTTCGCCGCATCCGACGAGAGCGGCGCCAACCCCGTCCAGCTCAGCGTCGCCGTCGCGCTCGGCTCGGTCGGCTACGGCGGCAACGTCGGCACGATCGCGAACTTCGGCCGTCTGAAGAGCGCGACGATGGACATCCAGCTCGGCTCCGGGACGAGCTACACCGTCAAGACGCCGAGCTCGTACGCCGGCGCGATCTACAGCGGCCTCGTCGTCGGCGTCACGGCAGGCGGGCACGTCGTCAAGCCGCTCTCCGAGACGTGGCTGTCGGCGAACGGCTCGTTCACGATGACGCTGCCGGCGTCGGTGCGCGGCAAGACGCTGACCCTCTGGGAGAACGACCGACAGTCGTTCTCGAGCTTCCCGGCGCGCCCGGGCGGGCGCATGGATCTCTCGTCGTGGCCCTCGGCGCTCGGCGACGCCGTGCCGACCGGCCTCGCGACGGTCAAGGCGCCGTAGCCGTCTACGCCGGCGGCTCGAGCAGCCGGCCGGGACCGGCCTCTCTCGGCGTGCGCGCCCGTGCCGGCCTGCCCGCCGCGGCGTAGCACTCGTCGAGCGCCTCGTCGATGAGCGGCGTCGCGACGCCGGCGTCCGTCGCCCACGCGACGGAGCGCTCCAGCTCTGCGATCGCCTCGTCGATCCGCCCGAGCGCCCGGAGCGCCTTGGCGACCGCGTACCGTGCGATCTCGCGTTCGTGCGGCTCCACCGGATCCTCCGAGCGCACGGCGAGCGCCTCGCGGAACGCGGCGAGCGCACCCTCGAAGTCTCCGCCGTCGAAGCGCGACCAGCCGAGGTTGTTGAGCAGCGGCGCGCGCCAGTAGCCGCCGGAGTCGGCCAGCTCGAGCCCGCGCGCGGTCCAGGCCTCGACGTCGCCGGCGAGCGCCGCCATGTGCGCCGCGTCGCCGGCGAGAAAGCCGTCGCCGGCGGCGAGGGCCAGCTCGAAGGAGGCCTCGAAGAGCGGCAGCGCCGCCGGTGCGTCGCCGCCCGACCGGAGCAGCCGGCCGCGCTCGATCAGCACCCACGGCTCGGCGCCGCCGGCCGCCTCGGCCTCGGCCAGCAGCCGCTCGCCTGCGGCGAAGTCGCCGCGCAGGCCCTCGATCCTCGCGAGCTGCGTGAGCAGCGCCGCCCGGTCGCCGCCCTCCTCGAGGCGCGCGCGGAACCGTCGCTCGCTCAGCTCGAGGTCGTCGAAGTCCCAGACGTCGCGCCAGCCGGCGCTCATCCGCCTAGTCGCTCCACCAGCCGCGG
>JBEQUF010000337.1:0-3462 GCA_040349295.1 Actinomycetota bacterium
TCTACGACCGGGCGCTGCGGTACGTGCTCGAACCGGGCGCGATCGACGTCTTCGTCGGGACGTCGTCGGACGCGCTCGTCGAAGCCGGCACGGTGAAGCTCGCCGGCGAGCGGGCGGAGGTCGAGAAGGCCTTCGCGGGCGCAGTCACAATCGAGTAACCGTGCCCGTCTACGACCTGCCGCTCGAGGAGCTGCGCTCGCACCGGACCGCCGCGCCGGAGCCTGCCGGCCTCGACGAGTTCTGGCGCCGCTCGCTCGACGAGGCGCGCGCCGTCGCGAACGAGCCGGCGCTCGAGCGCCATGCTCCGGCCACGTACGGCGCGCGCGAGGCCTGGGACGTCACCTTCAGCGGCGCCGGCGGCGACCCGATCAAGGCGTGGTACCTCCGTCCGGCGGACGTGGCGGCGGAGCTGCCCTGCCGCGTGGCGTTCGTCGGCTACGGCGGCGGTCGCGACCTCCCCGGCTCGAACGCGCTCTAGCCCGCGGCCGGAGCCGCGACGTTCGTCATGGACAGCCGCGCCCAGGGCGGCTCGTGGTCGGGCGGCGCGACCGGCGACCCCGGCGCCGGCACGTCGGGCCCGGAGTACCCGGGCGTGATGACGCGCGGCGTCACGAGCCCCGAGACCTACTACTACCGCCGCCTCTACGTCGACGCCGTGCGCGCGGTCGAGACGGCAGCGGCGCTCCCGGGCGTCGACGCCTCGCGCGTCGCCGTCGCCGGCGGCAGCCAGGGCGGTGCGCTCGCGCTCGCGGCTGCGGCGCTCGTCCCCGAGCTCGTCGCGCTCTGCCACGCGGACGTGCCGTTCCTCTGCGACATCGAACGCGGCATGGAGCTTGCGCCCGATCCGCCGTACACGGAGCTTGTCCGGTTCCTCGCCGTCAACACGCACCTCGAGGACGCCGTCCGCAACACGGTCCGGCACGTCGACAACGCGCTGCTCGCGCGGCGCATCCGCGCACGCACGCTCGTGTCGGTCGGGCTGAACGACACGCTCTGCCCGCCCTCCACCGTGTTCGCGGCGTTCAACGCGATCGAGGCCGAGAAGGAGATCGTCGTGCTGCCGTTCTCCGGGCACACGACGCCGTCGACGCACGTCGAGCGGCAGCTCGCCGACTTCCGGCGTGCTTTACTCGCTGCTTGAGCCGCCGCGACGACACGTACACCCACGGGCATCACGACAGCGTCCTCCGCTCGCACCGCTGGCGCACGGCAGAGAACTCGGCCGCCTACCTCCTGCCGCATCTGACGCCGGGGCTCACGCTGCTCGACGTCGGCTGCGGCCCCGGCACGATCACCGCCGACCTCGCGCGCGCCGTCGAGCCGGGGCGCGTGGTCGGGCTCGATCGCGAGCAAGGCGTGCTCGAGGAGGCGCGCGCCGCCGTCGCCGACCTCCCCCACGTCGAGATCCGCAGCGGCGACGTCTACGCGCTCGACTTCCCGGACGAGAGCTTCGACGTCGTGCACGCGCACCAGGTGCTCCAGCATCTGAGCGATCCGGTCGCGGCGCTGCGCGAGCTGCGGCGCGTGACGCGCACCGGCGGCATCGTCGCGGCGCGCGACGCAGACTACGCGGCGTTCACGTGGTACCCGGCCGACCCCGCACTCGATCGGTGGCTCGAGCTCTACCACGCGGTCGCGCGCGCGAACGACGCCGAGCCGGACGCCGGCCGGCGACTGCTGGCGTGGGCGCACGCCGCGGGCTTCGACGACGTCACCGCCTCGGCGTCCGTCTGGTGCTGGTCGACGGAGGACGAGCGCGCGTGGTGGTCGTCGTCGTGGACCGATCGCGCGACGCGGTCCGCGTTCGCCGAGCAGGCACGCGGCTACGGGCTCGCGACGCAGGACGAGCTCGAGGAGATCGCCGACGGCTTCCGGCGCTGGGCGGCGAGCGACGACGCGTGGTGGAGCATCGTGCACGGCGAGATCCTCTGCCGGCGCTAGCAGCTGTGCGTCATGCCGTTCTCGAGGGCAGGGTTGCCCTTCGAGACGATCGGCGTGCCGTCGATCGCGGCGACGCGCACCGTCCAGTGCCCGCAACCCGTCGTCGGGTACTTCAGCGGGACCGAGTGCCCCGCCGACACCGTCACCTTCACGGTGTGCGGCAGGCCCGGGCCGGTGAAGTCGAGCGTCACCGTCTCGTGGTCGGGCGCGCTCGCCGGCGCCTGCAATGAGAACTGGAAGCCCTGCGGCAGCATCAGCGCGAAGTCGGCGATGCTGACGTCGGCCGCCGAGATCGCAGGCGCCTCGACCGCAGCCGTCGTCGCCGCGGTGCTCGTCGGCGTCGCCGCAGTCGTCGCCGGCGCAGAGGCGGTCGTCGTCTGGTCCGCGGCGCTCGGCGACGACCCACCGCCTGAGAGGCCGACCGGGAGTGCGACGGCGAGCGCCAGGACGAGCACGGCCAGCGCCGTCGCGAGCCACGGGTGCGCACGGATCAGCGCGACGAGGTACGCGACGATGCCGCCGGACTCCGCCGCGTCGCCGGCGGCGTCCTCGACCGTGTCGGCGATGTCCGCGCTCATCGCCTCGGGAATCCCGCTCGGCGGCGACGGCGGCGCATCGCCGCTGTCGCCCGCGATCGGGACGACGTCGTCGGCCGGCGGCGTGTCCGTGTCGAGCTGCAGCGTCGGCGGATCGGCGCCCGTCGGGAGCACGTCGTCGGGCACGCTGCCGAACGGCCCCGGATCGCGCTCGGACGCCGGGATGTTCGCGAGCACGAACGGCGGCGGCGGCGTGCCGGCCTGGGTTCCGATGTCGCGGATGAGACCGTCGATCGCCGACGGGTCGTAGACCGGCGGCGCGTCGGGAGCGGCCGTCCCGGAGTCGCCTGCGATCGGCACGACGTCGATGCTCGAGAACACCGTCGAGAAGTCGAAGTCCGCCGGCAGCGCCGGACCGTCGCCGAGCAGCTCGGAGAAGAGCTCGAACGGATCAGCCATCGAGCTCGTCCTCCGCGAGCGCGAGGCCGATTCCGGTCCGGAGCACCGTCCGGCGGGTCGCATCGTCGCGCACGAGCTGCAGCGGCGGCGCCGCGACCGGGCCGAGCGCGCGCTCGAGCGCTGCGAGGTCGTAGGTCCGGACACGCTCGAGCAGCCGCTGCGCGCGAGCGGGATCGGGCGCCGCGTCCGTCTGCGCATGCGGCCGACGGCCGTCGAGCACGAGTCGACCGGTCAGATAGCCGAGCGCCGCACAGGCTCGGTACGCCGTGTCGTTCGCGCCGCCCGCGAACACGGCCGCCACCCTCCGGAGCGTCCACGTGACGGTCGCGTCGAAGGACGCAGGCGAGGCGGCGCTCGCCGCTGCGAACACGGTGTCGGGGTCGCGTTCGCGAGCGAGCGCAGCGAGGCGGGCCGCAGGATCGGTCATCGCTACTCCGGGAGCTCCGTCCCCGCCTGCTCGGCGAGCATGTAGGCGGCGTACCACTCGGGCCACCCCTCGTCGTACTCGCCGCCGTGGCGCTTCTCG
>JBEQUF010000353.1:0-3943 GCA_040349295.1 Actinomycetota bacterium
GCGACAAGCTCGCCGCGAAGGAGACGGCCCGCGCGGCCGGCGTGCCGGTGCTGCCGAGCGGCACGCCGGAGCAGATCGGCTTCCCGCTGCTCGTCAAGGCGGCGGCCGGCGGCGGCGGCCGCGGCATGCGCGTCGTGCGCGAGGCGGCCGGGCTCGAGGACGCCGTCGACGCCGCGCGGCGCGAGGCGGCGGCCGCGTTCGGCGACGACACGGTCTTCTTCGAGCGCTTCCTCGAGCGGCCGCGCCACGTCGAGATCCAGGTGCTCGCCGACACGCACGGGACGGTGATCGCGCTCGGCGAGCGCGAGTGCTCGATCCAGCGGCGGCACCAGAAGGTGCTCGAGGAGTCGCCCTCGGCCGGGGTCGATCCCGAGCTGCGAGCGCGGATGAGCGACGCGGCTGTCGCGTTCGCGCGCGCGATCGGCTACGTCTCCGCAGGCACGGCCGAGTTCGTGCTCGACGGCCGCGACTTCTACTTCCTCGAGCTGAACGCCCGCATCCAGGTCGAGCATCCGGTCACCGAGCTCGTCACCGGCCGCGACCTCGTCCGCGAGCAGCTTCGCATCGCGCGCGGCGAGCGGATCGACCCGCGGGTCGCGCTGCTCGGCCACGCGGTCGAGGTGCGCCTGTACGCCGAGGATCCGCAGACGTTCCTGCCGCAGGCCGGACGGGTCGAGCGCCTCGAGCTGCCCGCGTCGATCCGCGTCGACGCCGGCGTCGCCGAGGGCGACGAGATCGGCACGTCCTACGACCCGATGATCGCGAAGCTGATCGCGTACGCGGCGACGCGCGAGCAGGCGTACGACCTGCTCTCCCGTGCGCTGCGCGAGACCGAGGTCGGCGGCGTGACGACAAACCTTCCCTTCCTGCGCTGGCTCGCGCTGCATCCGCTCGTGCGGGCCGGACGGACGACGACGGCGTTCCTCACCGAGCATCCGCCGCTCGGCGAGCTGCCGGCGCGAGCACCCGACCCGGTCTGGAGCGGTGCGTGGCGGCTCAACTTGCCGGCGCCGCCACCGCGGGCCGCACCCGACGTCGACGTCGCGAGCGCCGAGCACCACGACGCCGGCGAGCAGTCGACGCTGACGGCGCCGATGCCGGGCACGGTGATCCGCGTGCTCGTCGAGGCGGGGGCACGCGTCGCCGCGCGCGAGCCGCTCGTCGTCCTCGAGGCGATGAAGATGGAGACGCCGCTCGTCTCGCCGTACGAGGCGACGGTGCGCGCCGTCCACGTGCAGGAAGGCGACCGCGTCGCGGGCGGCGCGGTGCTGGTGGAGCTCGAGGAGTGACACCGGAGGAGTTCCTCGAACGGGCAGGCCCGCTGCTCCTCGCGGACGAGGCGAGGAACAACCTCATCCTCGGCCTTGCGGGGACTGCCGACGAATACGCAGAAGCGAGGTTCTGGCTCGTGGACGGCGCGGCGGCGCTCCGTACACCGCCGTACAACCTCGTGCTCGCGACGCCGCGAGACGACGACGCCCTGCGTGCGCTCGTCGCGGCGATCGACGAGGAGCTCCCCGGCGTCAGCGGCACGGCGCCCGAGGTCTACGCGTTCGCCGAGCTGTGGGGCAGGCCGTGGCGGGTCGTCCAGGAGCAGAACGTGCTCGAGGCGGACCGGCTCGTGGCCGCCGAAGCGCCGGGTGGCTACCGCGACGCGCGACCGGACGACACCGACCAGCTGCTGGACTGGTGGGAGGCGTTCGTGCGCGAGGCCGTCCCGCATGAGCCGGTCGGCCCACGCGACCCCGAGCGCTTCAAGCGGCGGCCGGTCGGCGTCTGGGAGGACGCGGGCGCGCTCGTGTCGATGTGCGGGTACGGCGCGCCGACGCCGAACGGCATGCGCATCGGGCCGGTGTTCACGCCGCCCGAGCTCCGCGGTCGCGGCTACGCGAGCGCGCTCACGGCCGAGGTCTCGCGGCGGCAGCTGGCCGCGGGGTGGCGGTTCTGCTTCCTCTACACCGACGCTCGGAACCCGACGTCGAACAGGATCTACGAGGCGATCGGCTACCGCAGGATCGCGGAGGCGGCGGCCATCGCGTTCGAGTGACGCCGCAGCGACCGGAGCGGCACGGAGCGATGCGTCCGGCGGAAGCCGAGGAGAAGGCGCAGCATGGCCCTTTCATCGGCCTCCGTGCGCCGCACCTGAATAGCCCATTCGGGAGCCGCGCCCGACATGCGCGGGCGCGGCCCGGAACGGAGACGGAGCGGTGGCGCCGCGTTCGAGCTCAGAACAGCTTCTGCAGCTTCATGGCGGCGCCCATGTCGCCCTTGATCTTCAGCTTGCCGGTCATGTAGGCGCTCGTCGGGTTCTGCTCGCCGGCGACGATCTTCTGGAAGACCTCCTCCGAGGCGGAGATGGTCGCGTCGGCGTCCTCGGCGCCCTCGACGACCGAGACGGCGCCGTCCTCGACCTTCACCGTCCACTGCCCGGCCCCGTCGATGTCGAAGAGGTACGAGTTGTTCATGCCCGCCGTCTTCGACGTGTCGGCGCGGGCGGCGAGGCCCTGGAAGAACTCCTGCACGGTTTCGGCCATCCCAGCTTCTCCTTGGGGGTTGGTTGAACGGCGATTCAAGCGCCCACTGTAGATAGCATCGCCGCGCCGTGAGTCTCGTGCCGATCGAGATCGCCCTCCCCGGGCAGACGCACGCCGACGCGCTCGCCGTGCTGGGAGGCGAAGGTGCGCGGATCGTCGACGAGAAGCTGCACGGGAAGCTCGCCGCGCTGCGCGCCTCGGGCGAGTTCCGGAACGAGCGCGGCGAGGCGCTGCTCCTGCACGTCGACGGGCTCCAGGCGCCGCGGGTCGTGCTCGCCGGCGTCGGCCCCGACCCCGACGCCGATGCCCTGCGGACGGCGGGCGCTGCCGCCGCCGCGGCGCTCGCGCGGGTCGGCGGCACGCTCACGTGGCTCCTCGACGAGTCGCTCGCGCTCCCCCTTCCCGCGCAGGCCGCCGCCCTCGTGGAGGGGACGATCCTCGGCGGCTACTCGCCCGGCGCCTGGAAGACGTCCGGCCGAGGGAGCAAGGCGATCGAGAAGATCGTCATCGGCCACTTCGAGACGCAGGAGTTGCGCGCTGCCGCCGAGCGCGCCGCGCTCGTCGCCGAGCGCGCGAATCGCGCCCGCGACCTCGCGAACATGCCGCCGAACGAGCTCAACCCGCACGCGCTCGGCGAGAAGGCGAAGGAGCTCGCCGCCGAGCACGAGCACCTCACCGCCCAGGTGCTCGGGACGCGCGAGCTCGACGAGCTGGAGATGGGCGCCCTCAGCGCCGTCGGCCGCGGCAGCCGCAACGAGCCGCGGCTGATCGTCCTGCGCTACGACCCGCCCGGCGCCCGCGACGACGTCGTGCTGGGGCTCGTCGGCAAGTCGATCACCTTCGACACGGGCGGGATCTCGCTCAAGCCGGGCGCGAAGATGGAGGACATGAAGGGCGACATGGCGGGCGGCGCCGGCACGCTGCACGGCATCGGCGCGATCGCGGCGCTGAAGCTGCCTTTGCGCGCCATCGCCGTCCTCGCCGCCGCCGAGAACATGCCGGGCGGCGACGCGTTCCGCCCCGGCGACATCCTGCGCGCGGGGAACGGCAAGACGATCGAGGTGATCAACACCGACGCCGAAGGCCGGCTCGTGCTCGCCGACGGCCTCTGGTACGCGCGGCGCGAGGGCGCAACCCACGTCATCGACCTCGCGACGCTCACCGGCGCGATGGAGCTCGCGCTCGGCGACCTCTACGCCGGCTACTTCGCGAACGACGAGGCCTGGGCGGCGAAGATCGACGCCGCGGGCGCACGAAGCGGCGACAAGCTCTGGCGCTTCCCGCTGCACGAGCGCTACCGCCGCTACATCGACTCCGCGTACGCCGACATGAAGAACGGCTCGACGCTGCGCCAGGGCTCCCCCGTGCTCGCGGCGAAGTTCCTCGAGGAGTTCGCAGGCGAGGGCCCG
>JBEQUF010000354.1:0-2390 GCA_040349295.1 Actinomycetota bacterium
GCTCGCCATCACGTAGACGGTCTCGACGTCCGGCGCGAGCGTGCGATTCAGCTGGTTCATCTGGAACTCCCACTCGAAGTCCGAGATGACGCGCAGTCCCTTGACGATCGCCTTCGCGTCCCACTTCTTCGCGAAGTCGACGACGAGCTCGCGGAACACGTCGACCTCGACGTTGCCGAGCTTCGAGAGCGCGGCCTGCAGGAACTCGATGCGCTCCTCGGTCGAGAACATCGGCGACTTGTGGTGCGGGTTGCCGACGACGCCGACGACGACGCGGTCGAAGATCCCCGCCGCGCGCGTGATCACGTCGACGTGGCCGTTCGTCACCGGGTCGTACGAGCCTGGACAGATTGCGGTGATCACGCGTCGTACACCGTGATGCGCGCGGAGCCGTACGTGCGCGACGTCCGCTCGTCGAGCGGCAGCGCCGGCTGGACACGGGCGTCGGTCTCGACGACGACGACGGCGGCGTCGCCCAGGACGGACGGGAGGTGGCGCGCGAGCTTGGGTTCGATGTCCGGATACATGTCGTACGGCGGGTCGACGAAGACGAGATCGTACTTCCTCGTCTCGGTGGCGAGCACCGCCATCGCATCCTGGCGCAGCACCGTCGCGCGCAGCTTCAGCTTGTCGAGGTTGCGCTCGATCGCCCGCACCGCGTCGGCGTCGCGCTCGACGAAGACCGCGTGCGCGGCGCCGCGCGACAGCGCCTCGAGCCCCATCGCGCCGCTGCCGGCGTAGAGGTCGAGCACGGTCCCGTCCTCGACCGAGCCGAGGATGTTGAACACGTTCTCGCGCACGCGGTCGGACGTCGGACGCGTGCCATGACCCGGCGGCGCCTCGATGCGATGACCTCGTCGTGATCCCGAGATGATCCGCACTACGCGGAGAGGTCTATCGCGTCCGCACGCTCGGCGAGCAGGGGCGCGTCGCCGACGAGCGCCCGCGCCTTCTCCAGCAGCGGCCGGTCGGCGCGCAGGCGGGCGAAGCGGAGATCGCTGAGACCGTGCTGCCGTGTGCCGAAGAGCTGGCCGCCGCCGCGGAGGTCGAGATCCACCTCTGCGAGCTCGAACCCGTCGGTCGTGCGCTCGAGCGCCTCCAGCCGGTCGTGCGCGGTCTCCGTCAGCTCGTCCTTCGACCGCGAGACGAGCAGGCAGTACGACTGCTCGCTGCCGCGGCCGACACGGCCGCGCAGCTGGTGCAGCTGGGCGAGGCCGAACCGGTCCGCCTCCTGGACGATCATCACCGTCGCGTTCGGCACGTCGACACCGACCTCGATGACGGTCGTCGCGACGAGGACGTCGAGCTCGCGCGCCTTGAACCGCGCCATCACGTCGCGGCGCTCCTCGGCCTTCAGCCGGCCGTGGATGACGCCGACGCGGAACTCGCGCAGCTCGGCACGGCGGAGCCGGTCCGCCTCCTCCTCCGCGGCACGCGCGAGCGTCGTCTCCGACGCCTCGACGAGCGGACACACGACGTACGCCTGCCGCCCCTCGCGCAGGAGCTTCGTCAGCCGCACATACGCATCGTGCGCGCGATCCTCCGTGATCCACCTGGTGACGATCGGCTTGCGCGACGCCGGCGGCTTCGCGATCTCGCTGACCGAGAGGTCGCCGTAGACGGTCAACGCAAGCGTGCGCGGGATCGGCGTCGCCGTCATGTGCAGCACGTGCGGCGCGCGACCCTGGCCGAGCGCCTTTCGCTGCTCGACGCCGAAGCGATGCTGCTCGTCGACGACGGCGACCGCGAGGTCGCGCAGCTCGACGCCCTCCTGGATGAGCGCGTGCGTGCCGACGACGACGTCGCTGGACAGCGCGAGGTCGCGGTCGCGCTTCCGCGAGCTGCTCGTCAGCAGCGCGCAGGTCACACCGAGCTCGAAGCAGAGCGGCTGGATCGTCAGGAAGTGCTGCTCGGCGAGCGTCTCCGTCGGCGCCATCAGCGCGCCCTGGCGGCCGTTCTCGACCGCGCGCAGCAGCGCATACAGCGCCACGACCGTCTTCCCGGACCCGACGTCGCCCTGCAGGAGACGCTGCATCGGCACGGTCCTCGCCAGGTCGTCGTCGATCTCGCGCGCCGCCTGCTCCTGATACGGCGTGAGCGCGAACGGCAAGGCACCGCGGTAGCGCGCGATCAGCTCGCCCGGCTCCCCGAGGGAGGGTGCGAGCGTCGCCTCGCGCGCTGCCGCACGGCGGGCGATGCCGATCTGCAGGACCAGGAGCTCTTCGAGCGCGAGCCGCCGACGTGCGAACTCGGCCTGCTCGTCGTCGCGCGGCTCGTGCAGCGCCACGAGCGCGTCGCGCTTCAGCGGCAACCCCTCGCGCTCGCGCAGCTCCGCCGGCAGCGGATCGACGACGACCTGGCGAGGACCGTGCCGATGCAGCGTCTCCTGC
>JBEQUF010000358.1:0-3549 GCA_040349295.1 Actinomycetota bacterium
GCCGCCGGCGGGATCCGCGACGCGGACGACGTCGCGCGCGTCGCGGCGCTCGGGATCGACGGCGCGGTGATCGGCCGCGCCTGGCTCGACGGCACGTACGTCTTCTAGGCCTGCAACAGCAGCACGAGCAGCGCCTTCAGCACGTGCAGGCGGTTCTCCGCCTCTTCCCAGATCGCCGAGCGGTCGCCGTACAGGACCTCGGCGCTGATCTCCTCGCCCGGGTGCGCCGGGAGGCAGTGCATGACGAACGCATCCGGCGAGGCGAGCCGCAGCAGCGCGTCGTCGAGGCGGTACGGCTCGAGGTCGAGCAGCCGCTGGACGCGCTCGTGCTCCTGCCCCATCGAGATCCAGGTGTCGGTGACGACGACGTCGGCGCCCTCGACGGCCTCGCGGACGTCGGTGACGGTCGGCACGCCGGCGGCCTCGTAGCCGGGCGGCGAGGCGGCGACGACCTCGTAGCCGAGCGCCTTGCCGAGCGAGGCGAGCGAGACGAGAACGTTCGAGCCGTCGCCGACCCACGCGACCTTCACGCCGTCGAGCGAGCCGAGCCGGTCGCGCATCGTCAGCGCGTCGGCGAGCGCCTGGCAGGGGTGCTCGTCGGCGGTCAGCGCGTTGATCACGGGAATCGTCGCCCACTTCGCCCACGCCTCGAGCTCCGCGTGCGCGTGCGTGCGCACGCCGAGCACGTCGACGTAGCGCGAGAAGACGCGGGCGGTGTCCTGCAGCGACTCGCCGCGCGAAAGCTGCAGCTCCTCCGGTGTCAGCGGGATCGCGACGCCGCCGAGCTGGGCCATCCCGGCCGAGAACGAGACACGTGTGCGCGTCGAGTGCTTCGCGAAGTACAGCCCGAGGGTCGCGCCCGCGAGCAGCGGCTGCTTCGGCTCCTCGCGCAGCTCGACCGCGAGGTCGAGGACCGCCTGCGCCTCCGCGCTCGAGAGGTCGCCTGCGCGCAGGAGGTCGCGGCCGGCGAGCGAGGCGGTCAGCATCCCCACCGCTCCTTCGCCGCCCGCACGGCTGCGGCGACGTCGCCGATGCGCGGCGACGCCTGCGGGGCCTCGAACGTGCCGGCGCGCACCTGCGCGGCCACCTGCTCGTGCGCGTCGCGGAACGGCATGCCCTCCTGGACGAGCGCCTCCGCGGCGTCGGTCGCGAGCAGCAGCGGATCCGAGGCCGCGGCACCGAGCCGCGTGCGGTCGAGCTCGAGCCCCGAGACCAGCGTCGCGAGCGCGGCGAGCGCGCCCTGCACGTCGCGGCGGGCGCGGAACGACGCCTGCTTGTCCTCGGAGAGATCGGAGTTGTAGGCGAGCGGCAGGCTCTTCACCGTCGCGAGCAGCCCGGTGAGGCGGCCGATCGCGGTGCCGGCCTTGCCGCGCGCCACCTCGGCGACGTCGGGGTTCAGCTTCTGCGGCATCATCGACGACCCGGTCGCCGCGTTCTCGGGCAGCTTCGCGAAGCCGAACTCCGCCGTCACCCAGAGCACGAGCTCCTCGCTGATCCGCGAGAGATGGACGAAGAGCGCCGCGCAGGCATAGAGGTAGTTCAGGACGTAGTCGCGGTCGGCGACGGCGTCGACCGAGTTCCGCATCGGGTTCTCGGGCAGCGGCAGCGGCAGCGTCGAGCCGGCGACGGCGCCGGCGCCGAGCGGCGAGGGTGCCGCCTGCGCGTCCGCGAACTCGAAGCGCGCGAGGTCGCGCTCGAGCATCTCGACCCACGCGAGCAGATGGTGGCCGACGGTGATCGGCAGCGCGCGCTGCAGGTGCGTGTACGCGGGCATCGGCGTCCCCGCCTCCTGCTCGGCGAGCTCGAGGATCGCAGCGGCGAACCCGTGGATCCCCTGCGACGCCTCGGCGCACGCGTCGCGCACGTAGAGCCGGTGCGCGGTCACGACCTGGTCGTTGCGGGAGCGCCCGGCGTGGATCTTGCGGCCGAGCGGGCCGAGCAGACGCTCGATTGCGCTGTGCACGTCCTCGTCGGCTGGCTCGAGGTCGTCGAGCGTGATCGCGGCGAGCCGCTCCTTCGCCTCCGCGAGCTCGTCCGCGTCGAGGATGCCGGCCGCGTGCAAGCGGTCGGCGTGCTGCGCGGTGCCGAGGAGGTCGTACGGCAGCAGGTCCGCATCCTCGGTCCTGACGAAGTCCCAGACCTCCGGCGCGAGCTCGGTCTCGACGCGTCCCGACCAGAGCGGGCTCACAGCGGGCTGTAGCCCTGCTTCTCGTGCATCGCGCGCGTGTCGGCGATGTCGTTGATCTGCACCGCCAGCTGGCCGATCCGGTCGCCGGCGGTGAACGCGGTCGCGCTCCGCTCCATCGAGAGGCGCTCGGGGTCGTACGTCAGCTCGCCGACGGTGTCGAGGATCGTGTAGTCGTCGCCGCGGCGCAGCTCGATCGTCACCTCGCCGGTCACCGGCCCCGCAACCCAGTGCTGGAGCGACTCGCGCAGCATCAGCGCCTGCGGGTCGAACCAGCGACCCTCGTAGAGCAGCCGGCCGAGCCGCCGCCCGTCGACGGCGTACCGCTCGAGCGTCGCCTCGTTGTGGATGGCGCTGAGCAGCCGCTCGTAGGCGATGTGCAGCAGCGCCATGCCGGGCGCCTCGTAGATCCCGCGCGACTTCGCCTCGATGACCCGGTTCTCGATCTGGTCGGACATGCCGAGCCCGTGCCGGCCGCCGACCTCGTTCGCCCAGCGGATGGTGGAGACCGGATCGCCATGCCCAACCGGCAGCCCGTTCTCGAACCGGATCGTGACGACCTCCGGCTCGACCTCCGTCTTCCAGAACGGGATACCCATGATCGGCTCGACGATGTACATCGAGGTCGCGAGCTGCTCGAGGTCCTTCGCCTCGTGCGTCGCGCCGAGGATGTTCGCGTCGGTCGAGTACTGCTTCTCGATCGCGACGCTGCCGTGCGGAAGGCCGCGCGCCTCGAGGTACTCGCCCATCTCCTTGCGGCCGCCGAGCTCCTCGACGAACGCGGCGTCGAGCCACGGCTTGTAGATGCGCAGGCCGCGGTTCGCGAGCAGCCCGTAGCGATAGAAGCGCTCGATGTCGTTGCCCTTGTACGTCGAGCCGTCGCCCCAGATGTCGACGCCGTGCTCGCCCATCGCCCGCACGAGCAGCGTCCCCGTCACGGCGCGCCCGAGCGGCGTCGTGTTGAAGTAGCGCCGGCCGGCGGTCGCGATGTGGAAGGCGCCCGCCTGCAACGCAGCGAACGCCTCGCGGACGAGCGGCTCCTTGCAGTCGACGAGGAACGCGTCCTCGGCGCCGTACTTCTTCGCGCGCTCCGGGACGCTGTCGATGTCGGGCTCGTCGTACTGACCAAGATCGGCCGTGAACGCATACGGGATCGCGCCGTTCTCGCGCATCCAGGCGAGCGCGCAGCAGGTGTCGAGGCCGCCGCTGAAGGCGATGCCGACGCGCTCGCCGACCGGCAGCGCGTCGAGGATCACCCGCGGTGTCGTCTGCTCGACGCTCATGCAGCGCCCCGCATCCGCTGCGCCCGCAGCTCCTCGGCCAGCTCGGCGCCGGTGCAGCCCTCGCGTGCGATGAGAAGCACG
>JBEQUF010000359.1:0-4238 GCA_040349295.1 Actinomycetota bacterium
GCGCTCCGCCCGGCGTTCACGGAGCTCGTCTCGGCCGAGCAGCGCCTGTTCGTCGGCGGCGCCGCCGATCTGCTCGGCGAGGTGCGCGCGGAGGAGCTCGAGGCGTATCGCAACCTGTTCGAGCTCGTCGAGAAGCGCGCGGCGATGCTCGACGTGCTCGGCGCCCCGCGCGACCCGCGCAGCGCCTTCGTCCGCGTGGGCCAAGAGCTCGAGCATCCGGCGCTGCGCGAGATCGCGCTCGTCGGGGCGTGCTACGGCCTCGTGCACCGTGCCCTCGGCGCCGTCAGCCTCGTCGGCCCGGTGCGGATGGATTACGACAAGGCGCTGCGGGCGGTCCGCTCGGCGGCGACGGAGCTGTCGCGCTTCGCGGAGTCGGTGTTCGAAGACTGATGGCGACGACGGAGCGGGACTACTACGAGCTGCTCGGCGTGCCGCGGGACGCGAGCGAGAGCGACATCAAGAAGGCGTTCCGCCGGCTCGCGCGCGAGCTGCACCCCGACGTCTCGGAGGCGCCCGACGCCGAAGAGCGGTTCAAGGAGGTCGTCGAGGCCTACGAGGTGCTCTCGAAGTCCGAGACGCGGCAGCTCTACGACCGCTACGGCCATGCAGGGCTGCGGGGAGGCGGGTACACGCCGGGCAACTTCGACTTCGGCTCCCTCTCCGATCTCTTCAGTGCCTTCTTCGGCGACGACGTGTTCGGCGGCGGCGGTGGCCGCGCGCGCGGCGCCGACGTCAGCGCGGTCGTCGAGATCGAGCTGGCCGAGGCGGCGACGGGCACGACGCGCGGCGTGCCGTTCGAGGTGGCGGTCGCCTGCTCGCACTGCGGCGGCGCCGGCGCCGAACCGGGAACGCCCGTCACGACGTGCGAGACGTGCGGCGGCATCGGCCGCGTGCAACACGTCTCGCGGAGCGTGTTCGGCGAGTTCGTCAGGACGGCGGCCTGTCCGACGTGCGCCGGCAGCGGCCGGAAGATCGAGACGCCGTGCACGGTCTGCGAGGGGCTCGGGCGCGTGCTCGAGGAACGGACGATCGACGTGACGATCCCGCCCGGGATCCACGACGGGCAGCGGATCCGCCTCGGCGGCGAGGGACACGCGGGCCAGCTCGGCGGCCGCGCCGGCGACGTCTACGTGCAGGTGCGCGTCCGGCCGGACGAGCGCTTCGTGCGCGAGGGCGACGACATCTTCTCGCAGGTCGATCTGACGATGACCCAGGCCGCGCTCGGGACGACGGTGACGATCCCGACGCTCGACGGCGACCACGAGCTCGCCTTCGAGCCCGGCACGCAGCCGGGCGAGGTCGTGCAGCTGCGCGGGCGGGGCATGCCGGTGCTCCAGGGCTTCGGCCGCGGCGACCACCGCGTGCTCGTCAACGTCCTCGTCCCGAGGCATCTGACCGACGAGCAGCGCACGCTGCTGACGGCGTTCGACGAGCACGTGACCGAGCACACGTACAAGGCGGACGAGGGCTTCTTCCAGAGGCTCAAGGGCGCGTTCCGCTGAAGCGGTACATGATCGTCGGCGGCGAGCCGGAGCTCGCGCTGCTGCTCCACATCTTCCCCGAGGGCGTCGAGGAGCTCGACGGCGCCTTCGCCGTCTACTCCGACGAGCCGCCGATCGGCTTCGACGTCGTGCACGAGGAGGACGTCGCCGAGGGCTGGGAGGACGGGTGGCGCTCGTTCCACCACGGCATCCAGGTCGGCCGCTTCTGGGTCGGGCCGCCCTGGGAGGTCATCGTGATCGATCCGGGGCGCGCGTTCGGGACGGGCGCGCATCCGACGACGCGGCTGACGCTCGAGCTGCTGCAGACGCTCGAGCCCGGCGCATTGCTGGACGTCGGCTGCGGCTCCGGCGTGCTCTCGATCGGCGCCGCGAAGCTCGGCTTTGCACCTGTGCTCGGCATCGACGTGGACGACGCGGCCGTCGAGGCGACGCGCGAGAACGCGCAGGTGAACGGCGTCGCCGTCGAGGCGCGCCTGCTCGATGCATTGCACGACGAGATTCCTGCCGCCGACGTGGTGGTGGCGAACGTCGCGCTCGACGTCGTCGAGCGCATCCTGCCGCGTCTGCACGCGCCGCTCGCCGTCACCTCCGGCTATCTCGACCGGGACCGCCCGGCCGCGCCGGGATGGGAGCACGTCGATCGTCGCGAGGCCGACGGCTGGGCGGCAGACGTGCTTCGATTCACGCAGTGACGACGTTCAGCGTCCAGTTCCTCGGCTGCAAGGTCTCGCACGTCGACGCGCACGAGGTGCGCGAGCGGTTGCTCGCGGACGGGCACGTCGAGCGCGACGAGGCACAGGTTGCGATCGTCAACACGTGCTGCGTCACGAACGAGGCCGTCGCGAAGTCGCGTAAGGAAGCGGCGCGCGCTGCGCGCACGCACGAGCGCGTCTACGTGACCGGGTGCGGTGCGAACCTCGCCGCCGATGCGTTCGCAGGGCTGCCGGAGAACGTCGTCGTGGTCGCGAAGCGCAGCGAGGAGACGCCGGAGTTCGTCGCCGGCGACGTCGGCGCGATCGGCTGCGTCCAGGCCGACGCGCGACTCGACCGGGTGCGCGCGTTCGTGAAGGTACAGGACGGCTGCTCGTTCTCGTGCAACTTCTGCGTCATCCCGCTCGTGCGCGGCAGCTCTCGGTCGCGCAATGCCGAGGCCGTGCTCGCCGAGATCCGGCGCCGCGTCGCGCAGGGCCACCGGGAGATCGTGCTCACGGGGATCAACCTCGGCTGTTACCGGGACCGCGGCGCGGGCTACGACCTGCCTCGCCTGGTGCGCGAGGCGGGCGGGCTCGTCGAACGGCTTCGCCTCTCGTCGATCGAGATCAACCACGTGAACGACGAGCTGATCCGCGCGTTGCGCGAGACGCCGACGGTCGCGAAGCATCTGCACGTCCCGCTGCAGTCGGGCGACGACGGGGTGCTGCGCGCGATGGGGCGGCGGTACACGGTCGCCACCTACCTTCGCCGGCTCGCCCCGCTGCAGGACGAGTTCAACCTCACGAGCGACGTCATCGTCGGCTTCCCCGCGGAGGACGAGCGGGCCTTCGCGAACACGCTCGACACCGCGCGGGCGGGCGGGCTGACGAAGATCCACGTCTTCCCGTACTCGCCGCGTCCCGGGACGAAGACCGCGGCCGACGACGCGGTCGCGCCGCAGGTGAAGCGCGAGCGCGGCGCGCGCTTGCGTCAGGCGTCACACGAAGCATGCGTCGAGCGCTGGCACTCGAAGGTCGGCGCCGACGACCTTGTGCTGGTCGACCGCCCGGGCCGCGGGTACGGCGACGACTACACGCCGTGGCTCGTCGACGGCGAGATCGGCGAGTTCGTCGCGGTACGCGGCGCGCGCGTCACGGATGAGGGAGTATTGGCGGCGTGAGCGACGACTGTCTCTTCTGCACGCTCTTCCGCAACGGTGAGCACGTTGCGCGGACAGACGGCTTCGTGGCGATCCGCGACATCAACCCGCAGGCGGAGACGCACCTGCTCGTCATCCCCGAGCGGCACATCGAGAGCTTCAAGGACATCGGTGCGTTTTCTCCCGACGAGGACAAGCGGATGCTCGACTTCATCGCCGAGGTTGCAGCAGGCGCCGGGCTGACCGACTACCGTGTCGTCGTCAACGCAGGCCCCGGCGCGGGGCAGACGATCTTCCACCTGCACTGGCATGTGCTCGGTGGGCGGTCGATCGGGAGGATGGCGTGAGCCGCATCGAGGAGATCGAAGACGAGGTCAAGGAGGCCATGAAGGCGCGCGACGGCGAGCGCCGCGACGCGCTGCGCCTCATCCTCAACGCGCTGAAGATCTCGGAGAAGGAGCTGCAGCGGCCGCTGTCGGAGGACGAGGAGCTGCAGGTGCTGCAGCGCGAGCGCAAGCGGCGCGTCGAGGCTGCGGAGGCATTCCGGAGCGGCGGGCGCGAGGAGCAGGCGGAGTCGGAGGAGCGCGAGCTCGCGATCCTCGAGGAGTTCATGCCGGCGCCGCTCTCCGAGGACGAGATCGAGGACATCGTCGACGACGCGATCGCCGAGGTGGGCGCGACGTCGATGGCCGACCTCGGGCGCGTGATGGCCGACGTGATGCCGCAGATCGCGGGCCGGGCGGACGGCTCGGTCGTCTCGCAGATCGTGCGCGAGAAGCTCGCCTAGATGCCGGGCAAGACCGGCACGTTCCTCGGCGTCCCGTACGACTGGCGCCGGCCGACGGTCGAGCGGTTCAAGGAACGCTGGTGGAACCCGGACGATC
>JBEQUF010000370.1:0-9116 GCA_040349295.1 Actinomycetota bacterium
ATCCCGAGGCCCCGTTCGAGCTCGAACCACGGGATCGCGAGGAACGACATCCCGGGCGCCTTGTCCGCGTAGGTGTGACCGTTGTAGAGCGCGCGGTCGAACAGGTTGTTCTCGAGCCGGATCGTCCCGTAGAGCGCCACGTGGCGGGTCAGCTCGTACCGGGTCCGGTCCTGCGGACCGGACAGGCTGATCGGCGGCAGCGCCGCGAGCGCGACGAGTGCGACCAGGAGGACGCGACCGCGCGTCAGCGCAGATCCTTGTTGGACTCCATGTCGAACCACATGGCGAACAGCGTGAACTGCGAGCCGGAGATCAGCAAGAGCGCGATCAGCACGACCGTCCCCACGCTGACGTCGTAGCCGGCGGCGCGGTAGCCGATCTCGACGAAGCCGAGCACGAGCCCCGCGAGCGTCGCGAGCATCCCGAACGCGTAGAAGAAGACGAGCGGGTGGAAGTCGCGGATGACGTACTTCTCGCGCAGCCGCCAGAAGAAGCCCTTGACGAGCAGCCAGGAGATCCGCGGCACCACCTTGCGGTAGCGGATGCCGGAGCGCTCGCCGACGCCGTACACGGGCCGCGAGGAGAAGTCGCGGACGCGCGCGTTCCACACGTTCAGGTGGACGAGCAGGTCGTTCGGGAACCCGTAGTCGGTGTAGACGCGGTCGAGGTCGAGCTGCGCGAGCATCGAGCGTCCGAGCGCCGTGTAGCCGGACTGCGAGTCAGCGACGTGCCAGTAGCCGGACGCGATCTTCGTCAGGAGGGACAGCACCGCATTGCCGAGGTAGCGCGTGCGCGGGATCAAGTCCCACGCCTGGCCGGTGAAGAGCCGGTTCGCCTTCGCGTAGTCGAGCTCGCCGCGAGCGACGGGCGCCGCAAGCGTCTCGAGGTCGTCGGGGTCCATCTGGTTGTCGCCTGCCATGACGCAGACGACGTCGTCGCCCGCCTCGAGCGCACGCTTGTAGCCGGTGACGATCGCGGCGCCGACCCCGCGATTCCGCTCGTGCGAGACCACCTCGACCCGCGGGTCGCCGTGCGCCATCGCACGCTCGACGGTCGCGTCGCGCGAACCGTCGTCGACGACGTAGATCCTGTCGACGAATGCGGGGATGCCCGCCAGCGTCGTGCCGATCAGCTGCTCCTCGTCGTGCGCGGGCACGACGACGGCGACGGTCTTACCCTCGAGCATCGCGACGCCGGGCGAGGCCCGTGGCGACGCCGTCCCACATCAGCGCGACGATCGCACCGAGCACGAGACCGATCAGCGCAGAGACGACGACCGAGTTGCGACGGCTGCGCGCAGTCACCTTGGTCGAGTGTGCACCCGTCAGCACCGAGGGCTCCTCCACCTGCTTCGCCTGGACGACCAGCTGGCTGATCGTCAGCTTGTTCTGCTGATCCGTGTTGAGACGGGTCTGCAGGACGAGCTTGTCGGTCGAGGTCACCGAGGAGCTCTTCAGCGCGGTGTTGATCGTCGCGATGTCGTTGTCGAAGACCGCGATCTGCGCCTGGAAGTTCTTCAGCTTCGCGTCCGAGAACGCGGAGAGCTTCTTGACGACGATCGCCCCGAGCTGGTTGGCGGCGCAGGAGGCGACCTTCCGCTTCTTTGACTGCACCGTGAGCGACACGAGCGGCGTCTGGCCGTTCTTCGCGATGTTGCCGGCGACGGACTGCGTCGAGATGCCGCCGCGGAACAGGCCCGGCTTCGCCTTGCAGAGGGTCGCCGCCTGGGTGATCGAGGACTCGGCGTGGGCGATGACGCGGACGGCGCTCGGATTCGTCTGCGCGCTCTGGAGCTGGACGTTCCCGCTCGCCGTATATGGCTGGCCGAGGTAGAGGGTCGCCGTCGCCTTGAACACCTGGCTGCCGCCGAGCGCGATCAGGTAGCCGACGACCGCGCCGACGACGAGCCCGGCCGCTGCCACCCACCAGCGCGCGGCGAGGAGCCGCCAGTAGCGGCCGAAGTCGACCTCCTGCTCGGCTTCGGGATCGAACCCGGTCGTCATTCCGCGGCGACTTTAGCGGCAGCCCACGACCACATCGCGGCGAGGCCGTCGCGCAGCTCCGTCCCGGGCCGCCAACCCGTGTCGTGCACGAGCTTCGAGATGTCCGCATTCGTCCGCAGCATGTCGCCCTTCACCGCCGGCTCATGCTCGACGGCTAGGCGCCGGCCCGAGATCTCCTCGAGCAGTGCGATCGCCTCGGTCATCGACGCCTCGGAGCCGCCGCCGACGTTGTATGTCGCTCCGGCGACGCCGCGCTCCATCGCCGCACGCGTCGCGGCCACCACGTCACCGACGTACGTGAAGCTGCGCGACTGCTCACCGGTTCCGTAGACGTGGAAGGCGTCGCCGTCGAGCAGTCGCTCGACGACGCGCCGGAAGAACATGTCCGGCCGCTGCCGCGCGCCGTAGACGGTGAAGTAGCGGAGCGTGATCACGTCGAGCCCGAACGACCGAGCGTACGCGTACGCGAGCTGCTCGCACGCGAGCTTCGTCATCCCGTACGGGTTCAGCGGCCGAGGCCTGGCGTCTTCGCCCGTCGGATAGGACTCGGCGTCGCCGTAGACCGACGACGACGACGCGAAGACGACACGGACGCCCGCCTCCGCACACGCCTCGAAGACCTTCTGCGTCGCCAGCACGTTCCGCCGGACGTAGAGCGGGAACGCCTCGCCGAAGCTGCGCGCACCGGGCTGGCCGGCGAGGTGGTAGACGCCGTCGATTCCCGTCAGGACGAGCGGCTCGTCGGCGAGATCGACGCGGTCGACGTGGAAGCCCGCCGCATTCGCCTCCTTCTCCGCGACGTCGTAGTAGTCGGTGAAGCAGTCGACTGCGTGCACGTCGTGCCCGTCGGCGAGCAGCGCCTCCGTCAGATGCGAGCCGATGAAGCCGGCCGCGCCGGTGACGACGAATCTCACCGCTCCACCATTCCATAGATCCGTGCATAGCCGATGAGGAAGAAGTGATCCTTCACGGCGATCGCTGGCGTGTACTTGCCGTCGGGATACGTCCAGAGGAGCGTGCCGGTCCGTGCGTTCAGCGCATAGGTCATGCCCTTCTTCGCGCGCCCGAGCGTCGCGAAGTAGACGACGTCGCCGATCACCGTCGCGGAGCCCGAAATCGGCGCGTTCGCCTTGAACGTCCACTTCGTCGCGCCGGTTGCGGCGTCGAGCGCGAAGAACGTCTTGCTGTAGGACCCGATGTAGACGGTCCGGTTGGCGACCGCGGGCGATGCGTAGACGTAGCCGCCCGTCGAGTGCGACCAGGCGAGCTTCCCGGTCGTCGCGCCGTACGAATAGACCTTGCCGTCGGTGCCGCCGATGTACACGCGGCCGTAGGCGAGCGCCGGCGTCGAGTAGAAGCGCGCGTGCCCGTAGAAGCGCGACTGCGCGCTCGCCTTCCAGATCTGGCGGCCGTGCGCGGCGCCGAGGCAGTACAGGTGCCCGTCGTAGGAGCCGACGTAGAGCCGACCGTCCGAGTACGCGAGCGCGCCCTTGATCGGGCCGTGCGAGCCGGACACCCACTTCGTCCTGCCGGTGCGCGCCTCGAGCGCCCAGATCCGGCCGCTCCAGTCGCCGACGTAGAGCGTGTTGCCGACGAGGAGCGGCGACGTCTCGGACGCGCCGATCGTCTTGCGCCAGCGGATCTTCCCGTACCCCGCCGAGAACGCGACCACCTCGCCGGTGCCGCGCTTCGCGTTGCACGGCCGCTTGTTGAGGAAGACGGCGTACACCGTCCCGTGCTGCTCCGTCCCGAGCGCGGGCGAGGCGGCGACGCACCGGCCCGACTCGTAGCGCCACGCCTTCTTCCCGGTCTTCATGCTGATGGCGGTCAGCTTCCCGGAGTTCGTCGAGAAATAGAGACGCCCGAAGCCGATCGACGGCGGGAACTCGACGAGACTGCCGGCGTGGTAGATCCACACGCGCCGGTAGGGCGGCCGCAGCGCGAGCTGGACCGAGCGTGTCCGCGTCGCCTCGAAGCCGTACTCCGGCCATTCGATGTGCGGCGGCAGCGGCGCCGCCTGCTCCGTCGTCGTGTGGAACTCGAAGGTCGACGACCCATGCACATCCTTCGCCGCGTGCAGCCGGTGGATGACGACCGCCGTGCCCGCGCCGGCGGCCAGCACGACGAGGGCGGCGAGGACTTTCACCAGGCGGCGCATCGCCGCGGAAGGGTAGTCAGCCCTGCAGCTGGCCGAGATCGACCGAGGTCGTCAGCCCGGCCGAGTTGGCTGCGCGGAGCGTGGCCTGCCACGTGCCGGGCGGCAGCGTCACGGGCGCGCTGCCGGAGACGGAGTGGTAGCCGAGGTCGAGCGTCTGCGGCGGCTGCACGCCGGCCGGGTCGACGAGGTCGATCGCGAGCTGCAGCGAGGGCGTCCCCGCGTCGGTCGACTGCCAGCTCAGCGTCCCGTCCGCGACGGTCGCCGTCACCGGCGGCGGGGCCTGGTCCCACGCCACGACGACCGGCGCGAGCTGCGCCGTCGACCGGTTCCCCGCGTACGTGACGGCCGAGACCTGCACCGGATACGTCCCGGGCGGCAGCGTGGCCGGCGGCTTCCACGTGATCACGTGCGCGCCCGCCGCCATGCGATACGTATTGACGACACCGGCGATCGCGACCGTCACCGACGCCCGCTGCGAGAGCATGAACGCGACCGGCACGGTGTCGAGGAAGCCGTCCGCCGGCACGGGCCAGGCGGTCGGCGGCGGCGTCGTCTGCGTCACCTGCGGCGGGCTGTAGAGGTACGCCTTGAAGCGTGCGGCCGTCGTCTGCCAGAACGGATCCTGCGTCGCCGACGCGACCTTCCCGAGCAGCGTCGTGACGAACTCCTGGTAGCTGCGCGTCGCGTAGGCGCCGCCGAGCTCGTAGCGGGACCAGTCGCCGGTGTCGAAGCGCGGGAAGAGCGTCTGCGCGGCGGTGAGCATGCGCGACGCGAGGCCGGTCGCGCCGTAGTCGAAGAGCGAGACGACGGTCTGGAGCTGCGCGTTCAGCACCACCTCGCGCGTGAAGCTGTAGAGACGGATCCACGGCCCGGCGCTCGTCTGCATCGTCAGCCGCGGAACGGCGAGATAGGCCCGCCGGGCAGCGTCGTCGAAGCCGGCACGCGCGAGCGCCTGTGCCGCCACCGCCTGCGCCATCCCGGACGTCCACGGCGGGTGACCGCTGCCGAAGCGGAACGCGTACTCCCATACGAGCGTGCCGTCGCGCGGGATGCCGCGGTCGACGAGCGCCTGCGCGAGATCCGGCTGCGGTGTGTTGTCGAGCGCCGAGAACGATGCGAGCGGATGGAACTCGAGACCCTCGTTCGGGAACCAGCGGTACACGACGCCGTCGTCGCCCGGCACGTCGACCCGCTCGTCGGGGACGCGGTGCGTTTCGAGGTACTCGCAGTTCACCTCGAGCTGCGAGAAGAGCGCGAGCGCGCGCGGCCGGATGTACGAGTCGGAGCGCGGCGCGAGCTGGGCGAGCTGGCGCTCGAGGATCTGCGCCCGCAGCTTCGGCAGCCTGCGGATGTCGCGCTCGGCCCGGTAGAGCACGGCGCGGTAGTGCGTCACGTCCGCGGGCTTCAGCCAGTGCGCCTTCAGGGCGTGTTGCAGCCCGTGGGACGGAATCAGCGCGAGTGCCGCAGCGGCGACCCCAGCCGCTGCGCCTGTCATCTTCTCGCGACCACCCTCGGCTCGACCGCGTACAGGCGGGAGTAGCCGTGGAAGAGCAGGCGCATGCCGTTGCCGGACACCGGCACATAGTGCCCATGACCGAAGCGGAGCACCACCCGCCCCGTGCGGCCGTCGACTCCGACGATCCGGTGCGCGAAGCTGCCGGCGTAGGCGATGCCGTCGACGACGACCGCCGCCCCGGAGATCGAGCCGCCGGCGCCGACCTCCCAGACGATCCGTCCTGTCGCCGCGCGCACGCCGTAGAAGATGCCGTTGTACGAGCCGAAGAACACGCGGCCGCCCCAGGCTGCGGGCGACGAATAGACGTAGGCGCCGGTGTTCAGGCGCCAGAGATAGCGGCCGCGCGTCGAGAACGCTGTCAGCGAGCCGCCGGTCGACGACGGGACGAACACCCGGCCCGCCATGACCGCCGGCGTGCCGTACACGCGGCCGTCGACCGAGCGCACCCAGCGCGTCGCGCCGGACGCGGCGCGCATCGCCCAGACGCGACCGCCGTAGTCGCCGATGAAGAGCGTGCCGCGGGCGATCGCGGCGCTGGAGGTGATCTTCGCGCCGAGCGAGCGGACCCAGCGCGGCCGGCGCGTGCGGAGATCGAGTGCGTAGAGACGGCCGTTCCAGGCGCCGAAGTAGTCGATGCCCTTGCGCACGATCGGCGACGACTCGACCGGCGAGCCCACCCACCAGCGCCAGCGCACGCGCCCCGTCGCGCGGTCGAGCGCGATCACCCAGCCGTTCATCGTGTGGACGACGACGAGATCGCCGGCGACGGCGGGCGACGACGCCATCTTCCCGCCCGCGATGTCGCGGCGCCACAGCACCTTCCCGAAGCGCATCGAGATCGCGCGGATCGTCGCGTGCGCGTTGCCGATGTACGCGACGCCGTCGTCGACGACCGCCGGGAACTCGATCAGCGTCCCCATCCCGAGCGACCACACCTGTTTGAACGGCGGCCGCAGCCGAATGTGGGTCTGCGCCTGCGCGCGCGAGGGCGTCGCGCCGTACAGCGGCCACTGCAGGTCGGGTCGGTAGATCCGGATCGTGGCCCGCCGCTGCCCGAACGCCTCCTTGACCGTCCTGCCCGTGAAGCCCGCGGCCTTGACGTCGACGGTGAGCGGCCGGAGCCGCGGCACGAGCACCTCCGCGACGCCGTCGCGCGTCGTCCGGCCGACGCGGCCCCAGACGCGCACGGTCGCATCGTGGACGCGCACGTTCCGGTCGCCGTCGACGATCGTCAGCTTCAGCTTCACGCCGTGCGGCTTCGGCGCCGGCGCGGGCCGCGGCTTCGGCGGCACGGGGACGACTCGCCGGCTCGAACCGCCGCAAGCGGCGGCGAGCAGGACGAGCAGGATCGCGGTTGCTAGGCCTCGGACGCGAACGGTTCCAACGTACCGTCCGGTCCGGCCGACAGCACGAGCTCGCCGAAGAAGCGCGTCATGTACAGGCCCTTGCGGTACTCGCCGAGCCGCGGCTCGGGCCGCTCACCGCGCGCGAGGGCCATCGCCAGCTCGGGATAGTGGCTGCCGGCGGCGGTCGGGAGCGGGAAGGCGCCGCCGAAGCGCGGGTTGATGTCGGTGACGCGATGCGTGCCGTCGGGCTCGCGGAAGCACTGCACGTTCGCCGGCCCGACGAGGCCGAGCGTCTCGGAGACGTGCCTGCCGACCTCCACGAGGACGGGGTCGTCGATCGTCATCCCCTTGATCGACTCGCCGCCCTTCGACTCGATCATCGTGCGCGGAATCGCGTTCAGGCAGCGCGAGTCGAGATCGCAGAAGAGATCGATCGAGAACTCCTCGCCGCGCATGCACGCCTGCACCATCGAATTCTCCGTCGTGTACGCGAGGAAGAACTCGAGCTCGCGCCGGTCGTTGCAGCGATAGATGCCGCGCGAGCCGAAGCCGAAGCGCGCCTTGACGAGCACCGGGAACTCGACGTCCTCCGGGAGCTCCTCGGGCAGCCACGTCGGCGGCGAGTCGATGCCGCGCTCGACGAAGAGCTGGTGCGCGAGCCACTTGTCCGCGAGCGCGTCGACGATCTCGGGCGCGGGGAGCAGGACGAGCGCGCCGAGCCGCTCCTTCGCGCGTGTGAGGACGCCGTGGTCGAGGTCGGTCAGCGGGACGATCAGCGAGATGTCGTGCTCGTGCACGAGCGCGCGCAGCGCGTCGACGTAGGTGGGGTCGCCGACCGCCGGGATGAACGCGTGGGCGTCGGCGTGGTAGAGCGCCGGGGCGAGCCGGTTGACGTCTGTGGCCAGCGTGCGCGCGCCGGCGCGCTTGAACGCCGTCACGATGTCCACCCGCTGGCCGGCGCAGGTGAAGAGGACGCCGTCCACGGGCGGAGAGGGTACCGTCGCGCGGGTGGTCCTCCGGGTCTTGGGCGTCCTCGTGGCTGCGTGGCTGGCCTTCGCGCTCGTCTTCTTCCTCTGGGCGCCGTGGGCCGGGCCGGGCCCGAAGCACGCCGACGTCGTGGTCGTGCTCTCCGGTGGGCGCGAGCGGCTGCCGCCGGCGATGAAGCTGATCCGCGAGGGAGTCGCCCCTGTGCTCGCCATCTCGAGCGTGAACCGGACGAGGCCGTGGAAGCTCGGCCACCGCCTGTGCGACGCGGGCCACTACGCCGGCGCACGCGTCCTGTGCTTCGACGCGGATCCCTTCAGCACGCAGGGCGAGGCCGAGACCGTCTCCCGGATCGCGCGCGCCCACCGCTGGACGAGCGTCGTCGTCGTCACGTCGCGCTTCCACACGACCCGGGCACGCATGCTCTTCAAGCGCTGCTACGCCGGCCGGTTGTCGATGGTCGGGGTCGGCTCGACGTGGTGGAAGCTGCCGCTCGACTGGATCAGCGAGACCGGAAAGCTGATCGTGCAGCTGACCGTGCAGCGAGGCTGCTGAGGCCGACGGCCGCGAGGACGGCGAGAAATGGCGCAGCGGGCATCCGCAGCCGGGCATTCCCTTCCGGACCGGCGCCGAGCAGGATGTCATAGAGGGCGAAGACGAGCGGCACCGCGAGCGCAAGCCAGCTCCGTCGCCGGACGAGCACGACGACACCGGCGACGGCGAGCGTCAGGGTCACGAAGAGGATCGCGGCCTCGAGCGCGAGCAGCGCACGATCCCACACAGTGCGCGTATCCGTGCGGCCGGCGACGAGACGGAGGACCTCGGCGCGACCGGGGCCGAACAGCACGCGGCCGAGACCTTCGACGGTGATGACCGCCGCGCCGACGGGGTGGTGGGCAAGCGTCCGCCATGCGAGGGAGGACTGCCGTTGCGCAGTCCGGGCCGCGTTCGCGCCGGGCTTCACCTGCGCGTCGAGCCTGGCCGCGGCGTCCTGGAGCGAGATGCCGTCGTCGAAGGCGAGCGCACCCGCCGCGCGGTCGTCGAGGAGGTTCTCCGCCTGGATCGTCGAGATTGTGGCGACGCCGGTCGTCGCGGCATTCCGCGCCATC
>JBEQUF010000375.1:0-9750 GCA_040349295.1 Actinomycetota bacterium
CGGGCGAAGCCCTTCGCGGAGCGTCGTCACGACCTCTGCCCCTGCCCGATGTTGAGGACGGCGAGGAACGCCTCCTGCGGCACCTCGACCATGCCGACCTGCTTCATCCGCTTCTTGCCCTTCTTCTGCTTCTCGAGCAGCTTGCGCTTGCGCGAGATGTCGCCGCCGTAGCACCTCGCGAGCACGTCCTTGCGCCGCGCCTTCACCGTCTCGCGCGCGATCACGCGCGAGCCGATCGCCGCCTGGATCGGCACGTCGAACATCTGGCGCGGGATCTCCTCGCGCAGCTTCTCGACGAGCAGCTTGCCGCGCTCGTAGGCGAAGTCGCGGTGGATGATCAGGGAGAGCGCGTCGACGGTGTCGCCGCCGACGAGCACGTCGACACGGACGAGGTTGCCCGCCTTGAAGCCCGCGAGGTCGTAGTCGAACGACGCGTAGCCGCGCGTCCGCGACTTCAGCTGGTCGTAGTAGTCGAGCACGATCTCGGCGAGCGGCAGCTCGTAGGTCAGGTGCACACGCTCGGGCGAGAGGTACTCCATGTGGTCGAAGGTGCCGCGCCGCTCGTTGTTCAGCTCCATGACCGCGCCGACGTACTCCTTCGGGACGATGATCGACGCCTTGACGTACGGCTCCTCGACCTCCTCGAGCTCGTTCGGGAACTCGGCCGGGTTGTGCACGTCGCGCCAGTCGCCGTTCTTCTCGCGCACGCGGTACTCGACGTTCGGCGCGGTCACGAGCAGGTCGAGGTCGAACTCCCGCTCGAGCCGCTCGCGCACGATCTCCATGTGCAGCAGGCCGAGGAAGCCCGACCGGAAGCCGAAGCCGAGCGCCTTCGACGTCTCCGGCTCGTAGAAGAGCGCGGCGTCGTTCAGCTTCAGCTTCTCGAGCGCGTCGCGCAGCTCGGGATAGTCGTCGGAGTCGGTCGGGAAGAGTCCGGCGAACACCATCGGCTTCACGTCCTTGTAGCCCGGCAGCGCCTCGCTCGCGCGGCGCTTCACGGTCGTGAGCGTGTCGCCGACGCGCAGCGACGAGACGTCCTTGAGCCCGGTGATCACGTAGCCGACCTCGCCGGCCGAGAGCGAGTCGACGGGCCGCATCGTCGGCGAGAAGAAGCCGAGCTCCTCCGCCTCGAAGCGCGTGTCGGTCGCCATCGTCGCGAGCGCGTCGCGACGCGTGAACGTCCCGTCGACGACGCGGACGAACGCCACGACACCGCGGTACTGGTCGTACGACGAGTCGAAGACGAGTGCGCGCGGCGGGGCGTCGAGCGTGCCCGCGGGCGGCGGCACGCGCTCGACGATCGCGTCGAGCACGTCGGCGACGTTGAGCCCCGTCTTCGCCGAGATGCGGACGACGTGCGCCGGGTCGTCGCCGAGCAGGTCGGCCACCTCGACCGATGCGCCGTCCGGATCGGCCGACGGCAGGTCGATCTTGTTCACGACCGGCACGATCTCGAGGCCGTTCTCGATCGCCAGGTACGCGTTCGCGAGCGTCTGCGCCTCGATCCCCTGCGCCGCGTCGACGACGAGCAGCGCCCCCTCGCACGCCTGGAGCGAGCGCGAGACCTCGTAGGTGAAGTCGACGTGCCCGGGCGTGTCGATGAGGTTCAGCTCGTGGCCCTTCCAGGAGACCCGGACGGCCTGCGCCTTGATCGTGATCCCCCGCTCGCGCTCGAGGTCCATCGAGTCGAGCAGCTGGGCGCGCATGTCGCGGGCCGACACGGCCTCTGTCACCTCGAGGATGCGGTCGGCGAGCGTCGACTTGCCGTGGTCGATGTGCGCGATGATCGAGAAGTTGCGGATCTTGCTCTGGTCCATGGGGGTCGAACGATCGTAGCCGGGCGACTTCGCAGGCTCCTGCCGCGCGGGCCGATCTGGCATCGCGGCGACTTCGTCCGCCTGTGGTCGGCGGCGACGGTCAGCAACCTCGGCACGCAGGTGAGCCTGCTCGCGATCCCGTTCGTCGCGATCAAGTCGCTCCATGCGACGACGCTCGAGGTTGCCGCGCTCGGCGCCGCCGGCAGCGCACCGCTCCTGCTCTTCGGCCTCCCCGCCGGCGCGTGGGTCGACCGCTTGCGGAAACGGCCCGTGATGCTCGCGGGTGACCTCGGTTGCTGCCTCGCGCTCGGGTCGATCCCGATCGCACGAGCCGCCGGAGCGCTGACCATCTGGCAGCTCTTCGCGGTCGAGTTCGCGAGCGCGGGACTGACGATCTTCTTCGACGTCGCCTCCCAGGCGAACCTGCCGGCGGTCGTCACGCGCGACGAGCTCGCCGCCGGCAACGCTGCGCTCCAGGTGTCGGCCCAGACCGCGCAGGTCGCCGGGCCGGGCCTTGCCGGCCTGCTGATCGGGCTCGTCGGCGCGCCGTTCGCGGTCGCCGCGGACGCTGCGAGCTACCTCGCGTCCGCCTCGATCGTCTCGCGCGTCCGCCATGTCGAGCCGCCTCGCGAGCGCGTCGAAGGCCGCCGCCTGCGTGCCGAGATCGGCGAGGGGCTGCGCTTCGTCCTCGGGCATCCGATCATCCGCCCGAACCTCGCGTTCACGGCGACGGCGAACTTCTTCAACTCGATCTTCTTCTCCGTCTTCATCCTCTATGCCGTCCGCACGCTGCATCTGTCGGCGCGGCAGGTCGGCCTCGTCTTCGTCTGCTCGAATCTCGGCTCGCTCGCGACGGCAACGCTCGCACCGCGGCTCCACCGGCGATTCGGCCTGGGCCGCGTGATGCTCGCGACGTCGCTCAGCGGGTGGCCGCTGCTGCTCGTCTTCTTCGCACGGGGCACCGGCGACTGGCGGATCCCGATGCTCGTCGCGGGCGTCTTCGTCTGGGCGAGCGCCGCCGTGATCTTCAACATCACGAGCACGACGATCTCGCAGGCGACGACACCGGACGGGATGCTCGCGCGCTCGGCCTCGTCGCGCCGACTCGTCGCCTGGGGGACGATCCTGCCCGCGACGATGCTCGGCGGGGTGCTCGGCACGTACCTCGGGCTGCCGACGACCGTGCTTGTCGGCGCCGCCGGCCGCGGCCTCGCCGGCTTGATCATCCTCCGCTCGCCGGTGCGGCACGTCCGGACGCTCGAGGACGCGGACGCGATCGTCGCGACGGTGTAGCGTCCAGCCCGTGGCCGACAAGCTGCTCGTCAACCTCGCGACCGGGATGGAGGACGCGGAGCGTGTCACCGTCGCGTTCCTCGTCGCGACCGCGGCGCTCACGCAGGGTCGCGAGGTCGTCGTCTGGGCGACGAAGGACGCCGTCAGGCTCGGCGTCCCCGGCGGGATGCAGGGTGAGGCATGCGAGGGCTGCCCACCGCTCGAGCGCCTCTGGCAGCAGTTCGTCGACGGTGGCGGACAGCTCTGGCTCTGCCCGATCTGCGTCAACGCCCGCGGGCTGCAGGACGCGGAGCTCGCGTCGTCCACAACGATCGCCGGCGCGACGCCGACGCTCGAATGGGCCGGCGCCGACGCGATGGTCTTCAGCTACTAGCGCGCGACGGTGACCGTCAGCGCCCGCGTCCGCTCGGGCAGGAGCGCGATCCGGTCGAGCAGCGGCTTCGAGACCGTCGAGCCGCGCGCGACGAGCAGCACGCCGCTGCGCGACGTGACGTCGTGGACGAACGACATCCCGGGGCGCACCTCGCCGAGCTCCATCTCCGCGAGGACACGCTCGTCGTCGGCGCTGACGAAGGCGTAGAGGTCGAGGAGCGCCGGGTCGTAGCTCCCTCGCTTGCGGAGCACGCCGACGATCAGATCGGCCGCCATGCCCTGCGACTCGAGCACGTCCGCGTCGTGGACGATGCGAAGGATGTCGGACTCCTCCGACTGCGACGCGCCGTCCTGTTGCGCCCGCAGGATCCGGCAGACGCCCTCCAGCCTCGGCACGTCGGCGAGCACGTCCGCGCTCGCGCCCGGGATGGCGTCGACGAGCGCCTGCTCGCCCTCGGCGAGCGGACGCCCGAAGTAGTACCGCTCCGCCGTCTCCGCGGGCAGCGCGAGACAGCCGATCTGCGAGAGCATGGCGGCGATCTCGACCTCCCACGGATTCGCGACGTCGGTTGCCTGGGCGAGCAGGCTCGCGCGCTCGCGGAGGCGGGTCGCGCGCCCGAACGCCGCCGGGTTGGCGAGCGCAAGGGTGTTCGACAGTGCTTCGAGGGCGCCACGGAGCGTCTCCTCGACGAGCACCCGCTCGCCGACGACCAGCCGGTGTTGCGCGACGCCGGCGACGAGCGCGCGCAGGAGGGTGTCCTTCGGGCACGGCTTGGTCAGGAAGCGGAAGATGTGCCCCGCGTTCACCGCCTCGATCGCCGTCTCCACGTCGGCGTTCCCGGTCAGCAGGATGCGCGTCGTCTCGGGCGCCTTCTGCCTCGCGATCGCGAGCAGTGCCGCGCCGCCGAGCTTCGGCATCCGGAGATCGGAGACGACGACGGCGAACGGCCCTGCGTCGTCGAGCCGCGCGGCGCCGTCCGGGCCGCCGACGGCGGTGACGACGTCGAAGCCGCGCCGAAGGATGTCGACGAGGCCTTCGAGGACGCGCGGCTCGTCGTCGACGAGGAGGACGCGCGGCTTCCGCTCGGCGCTCATGCCGGCCCTCCCGCCGCGATCTCGTCCTCGGCGATGCGGATCGCCGCCGCCAGGCTGCCGGCGGGCGCAGCCGGGTCGGCGTGGAGGGCGACGGCCGTGACGATCTCCGGCGAGAGACCCCAGAGCCCGAGGAGGACGCCGCCGATCTCGGCGTGGGTGGCGCCGCGCCGTTCCCGCTCGACGACGTGCAGTTCGCACCCCCGCTCCGCCGCCTCGGCCTCGAACGCGAGCAGGAGCTCGGGCTGGGACTCGGCGAGCACGAGCTTGCCGATGTCGTGCAGGAGCCCCGCGGCGAACGCGGCCTCGTCGCCCGGACGCAGCGCTTCGACCCTCCGGGCCACAGCGCTGGAGTGCTCGGCGAAGGCGCGGAGATCGACCGGATAGCCCGGCCGGTGCGCGGTCTCGCCGTCGAAGATGGCGTTCGCGAGCTCCGGTGCCCGGATCCCGTCGGCGCCGATCGCGGCCGCGGCGGCCGTGACCGTGGCGAGCGGCGTGCCCGTCCCGAAGAAGGCGGAGCTGCCGAGCCGGAGGAGGTTCGCGGTCAGCGCGGGGTCGTGGGCGGCGATCCGGGCCACGGACTCCGGCGAGCACTCGCTCGAGGCGAACATCTCGGCCGCCTCGTCGCGGACGTCCGCCTGGACCGGCAGCGCGACGATCGAGCCGACGGCATCCCGGGCGGCCGCGAGCGGCAGCAGCACGTCGAGCGAGCCCAACGACTCGATCGTCCGCCGAAGCTCGTCGGGCTCGCACGGCTTCGCGAGGAAGCGGTGCGTCAGCCGGATGCTCCGGAGCATGCTCTCCCTGTCGGTCTGCCCGGACAACACGACTCGGCACGCCGACGGCTGCAGCGCGCGCGCGGCCTCGAGCACGTGCGACCCGTCGACGACCGGCATGCGCATGTCGCAGACGACGATGTCCAGCGGCTCCCCGTTCAGCAGCTCGATCGCACCGCCGCCACCTTCGACGAACGACATCTCCCAGCGACGCCGGTCGCGACGCAGCATGTCGCGCAGGCCCTCGAGCACGTTCGGCTCGTCGTCGACGAAGAGCACGCGCGTCATGCGGCCTCGGCCTCGACGTCGCCGCACTGGAGCGGGATCCTGACCGAGAAGGTCGTCCCTTTCCCGAGCTCGCTGGAGAACGTGATCGACCCGCCGTGCTGCTCGACGATCGAGCGCGAGATCGCGAGCCCCTGCCCGGTCCCGCGACCGACGTCCTTCGTGGTGAAGAACGGCTCGAAGATCCGCTCGCGCGCATCCGGATCGATCCCGCACCCGTCGTCGACGACTTCGACGAGAACGTTGCCCATATCGGGCTCGACCCGCGAGCGGACGACGATCGTCCCGCGCTCGCCGCTGTCGCCGACCCGATCCGCGATCGCATGTGCGGCATTGACGATCAGGTTGAGGAAAACCTGGTTCAGGTCGCCGACGTTGCAGAGCACCGGCGGCAGCTCACCGAGGTCGAGCTCGAGGTCGGCGACGTACTTGTACTCGCTGCGGCTGACCGTGGCCGTCGCACCGAGCGCTTCATCCAGATTCGCAGGTGCGCGCTCCGCACGCGGAGCGTGGGCGAAGCGCTGCATCGCCCGGACGATCGTGGTCACCCGCTCGACCCCGTCGGTGATCCGGTGGAACGCAGACGGGACACGCTCGCAGAGATACGCGAGATCCGCCTCCTCCTCCGCCTCCAGGACCTGCTCCGCGAGCCCGTGCTCGAGCAGGAGGTCCCGGTGTCGGGCGCGCAGCACGTCGAGGTCGGCATAGCTCTCCTCGAGGAAGCGAACCGAGTCGCCGACGAACTGGATCGGCGTGTTGATCTCGTGCGCGATGCCCGCCGCCAGCTGTCCCACCGCCTCGAGACGCTGCGCGACACGACGCTCGAGCTCGAGCCGCTCGCGCTCGCGCTCCATCTCCACCCGGTCGGTGATGTCGCGGGCGCTGACGAGGATCCCGTGGACGACGGGGTCGTCGAGCAGGTTGATCCCACGGGTCTCGATCGTCCGCCAGCTGCCGTCCTTGTGACGGATCCGGCTCACGATCGGCTGCACGTCGATCCGGCCGCCGGCGAGCTTGTCCTCGATCGCCTCTTCGACCATCTCGACGTCGTCGGGATGGATCAGGTCGAGCCGCGAACCCCCGAGCAGCTCGCCCGCCTCGTATCCGAGCTGCGCCTCGGTGGCGGGGTTGACCCACGCGAAGCGGCCGTCCTGGTCGATCACGAACAGGAGCTCGAGCGTCTTCGAGAGCAGCCGCCAGGAGCGCGCCTCACTCTCGCGCAGCTCCTGGGCCGCGCGGTCGCGCGCGCCTTCGAGGGCGCGCTGGGCTGTCAAGTCCTGGACGTGCGTGACGTTGAACAGCGGGGCTCCGTCACGGTCTCGGATGACGGCGACCGTCAGTCGGACCTACACGGAGGTTCCGTCCTTGCGGACGTAGCGCTTGTCGCAGGACTGCGACCGGAGGTCCGGGTCGTGCGTCTGCGAGAGATAGGAGCGCGACGTCTCGACGTCCTCCGGGTCGGTGATCTCGAGCGCGCTCCGGCCGACGAGCTCCTGCTCGGTGTAGCCCGTGATCTCGCAGAAGGCGCGATTGGCGCGCACGATCTCGGCCTTCGGCGAGGTGATGACCATCCCGATCCCGCCTGCCTCGAAGGCGGCCCGGAAACGGTCCTCGCTCGCCCGCATCGCCTCGAAGGCGGCGTCGCGCTCCTCCTCCGCGCTCCGCTGCTGCGTCACGTCCTCGATCATCCCGATCGCGAAGCGCACGCTCCCGTCCGCCGCGCGCGCCACGGAGTAGCTGACGCGGCCCCAGATGATGCCGCCGTCTTTGCGGACGAAGCGCTTCAGCGACTTGAAGCTGTCGCGCTTTCCCTCGACCAGCTCCTGGAACAGGCCGGCGTCGAGGTCGACGTCGTCGGGATGCGTGACGCCGCGGATGCCGAGCGAGCGGAACTCCTCCTCGGTGTAGCCGGTCACGGCGAGCGCCTCGGGGTTGAGCTCGATCAGCTGCCGCCGGTCGTCGGTGACGGAGATGGAGAGCGGGCTGTGCTCGAAGATGAGGCGGAGCCGCTCCTCGCTGCGCGCCAGGAGCTCGTGCTCGGCCTCGAGCTCGCGCTGCAACCGCTCGGCGCTGCGGTACGACAGCGCAGCCGAGATGAGGACGAGCATCCAGAGAAGGGCGACGCCGATGCCGACGGCGAGACGGTCGTCCTGGTCGAGCGAGCCGCTCAGGAGGGCGATCGGCGCGATCGCGAGCGCCGCGCCGAGCAGGACGAGCCGCAACCGGTTGTGACGCGCGGTTCGGACGGCCGTCTCGCCGGCATCCTCGACCGGAAGCAGCGCCGCCGCCGCGAACCACACGTACGCGAGCATCCAGCCCAGGTCGAGCAGGCCGCCGACCCGGTAGTTCGTGTTGTCGATCGAGTAGCCGACGTCTGCGATCAGCTGGAAGCCGATCCCGACGGCCAGGAACGCGAGCGTCGGCGTGATCCGCTTGCGGGCGATGAGGACGTGGGCCAGCAGGGAGATGAGCAGCACGTCCCCGAACGCGTAGAGCAGCGTCGTCGTCGACACCCAGACGCCGTGCTGGTCGACGGCGAGATACCGGTTGCCGATGCCGACCCAGCCGACGATCGAGAAGGCGACGCCGACGATCGTCGCGTCCAGCAGTGCGCCGCGCTCGGGCGTCCCGACGAGCCGGCGGCCCAGGAGGAGGAGCGCGGCCACGAGCACCGGGTAGCCGGCGAGATACAGCGCGTCGGCGCTCGACGCGAACGACGCCGAGCCGAGGTCGCTGGTGACGTCCCCGGCGCACCACAGCGCCAGCGTCGCTGTGATCAGCACCCAGACCCACCGCCCGCCGCCGGACGCCGAGCGCCGTGCGCGCAGGGCGGACGCGAGCACGGCTGCGCACGCGAGGCCGTCGTAGACGGCCGACTGGGCCCTCGCTCCGATGAACGGATACGCCGAGATCAGCGGTACGGCGGCGCCGAGCGCCGTGAGCGAGTGACGGTACGTGGACAGTCCACCCCGTGGCATCTCGTCCGCGTGATCGGCACCGCGACGGCCCGTTTGAGGCGCAGATCCGCGGATTCGGCGGTCGCCCTAGCGCTCGCCGTCCCAGTACTCGAGGTGCCCCGAGCGGCGCAGCATGTAGTGCTGCCCGCCGGCCCAGACGCCGACCTTGTCGCTGTCCGGGTACTCGGCGATCCCGAACTCGTTCTTCGTCGAGAGCAGCGCGACGCGCACGTCGCCGGAGCCGCGGTTGCCGATCCAGTGGGCGCCGTCGGGGCCGACCGGGAAGCAGACGGTGTCGCCCGGCTGCAGCGTCCGCTCGCCCTCCGGCGTCCGGAGCCTCGGCTCGCCGGCGAGCACGATCAGCCACTCCTCGTCGGTCCACTCGAAGTGGTACGGGCAGATCGCTTGCCCGGCCGGCAGGTCGTACACGGTCAGGCCGAGCCGCGACGCGCCGAGCCGCGGGCCGATGCGCGCCGCCCGGGTCAGCTCGTAGCCCGCCGGCTCGCTGCCGTCGGGGCCCGTGTCCGTCTCGCCGTGAAAGAGGTTGAAGATCTCCATGCGCGCAGGCTACGCAGCGCGTCGCCGCAGCGATTGGAGAAATCGCAGCTCTTCGACCTCGAGCAGCTTGCACGCGCCGAGATAGGCGAGCGTCGCGGCGGCGAGCGCGACGCCGAGCGACACGACCTGCGCGGGCAACGAGCGGTGCAGCGCGCCGTCGAGCGCGCGCCAGAGCACGAGGCCGACGCCGCCCGCGAGCGCCGACGCGACGCCGACCCGCAGCACGGTCGACGCGATCGCACCGCCGTCGACGCGGCCGAGCCTGCGCCGCAGCAGCACGACGAGCGCCCAGCAGCCGGCGACGTTGCACACGGCGGTCGAGAGCGGGATGCCCCAGACGCCGAAGCGGTAGAAGACCGCGTCGAGGATCGCGTTCAGGAAGAGGTTGCCGAGCGCGATCGTCGTCGGGATCCAGTTCGACTGCAGGCTGAAGAATGCGCGGTTCAGCAGCAGCATCTCGCCGTTGAAGAGGAGCCCGGCGCTGAACGCCGCGACCGCGTTCGCGACGACCGGTGTGTCGGACGAGACGAACTCGCCGTGCTGGTAGAGGAGCCGGACGATCGGGTCGGCGAGGAGCGCGCTCACGACGGCCGTCGGGAT